>JADLCA010000674.1 GCA_020847495.1 Candidatus Hydrogenedentota bacterium
AGCGTGCACGCTGCGGGATTCGCCCCCTTCGGCAGCGAAGCGTTTACCTCTCCGTTTGTGACAAACGGGCCGTAACGGCCATCGCACAGTTCGATGGGCTTCTGCGTCGCAGGGTCTGCGCCCAGCGTAGCCAGCACGGTCTTCGTCATGCGCCGGCTCTTCTTGGGCTGCGCGAGGAGTTCCAAGGCGCGCTCGCGTGTGATCGTGTATACGTCGTCTCCAGCTTCCAGGCTGCGAAACTCATCGCCGCACTTCACGAAAGGTCCGAACCGGCCCACCGCAGCCAGCACCGCTTCGCCGCGCTCGGGGTGTGTCCCCAGACCACGAGGCAAGGAAAGCAGACGAACCGCCGTTGAAAGGTCTATCTGGTCCAAGGACATACCTTTGGGAAGGCTGGCTCGCTTGGGCTTCTTGTTCGCGTCGCTCTTCTCGCCCAGTTGAACGTATGGCCCGAAGGGACCCAACAACGCGAAGATCGGCTGGCCCGTTTCCGGGTCGTTGCCCAATGCCTCGTTGCTGCGCTCTTTGTGGCGCAGTAGTTCGAGGGCCTTCTCGACGTCCAATTCCTCGTAGGTCACATCGTTGGGAACGGTGGCCGTGTTCTCAGGCCCGCCGTCACCGCGTTGGATGAAGGGCGAGGAGCGTCCCACCCGGACCACCAAAGGCTGGCCCGTGCCCGGGTCCTGGCCGATGGCGATTGCGGGGAAATCCATGTTGGGCAGTTCCCGCTTGATCTGCGGCACCAACCCGTGACCGAACCGCCCTTCCCCATGATAGAAACCGCTCAGGAAATCGACCCAGTTCTGTTTGCCGTTGGAAATGTCGTCCAGCGCATCTTCCATGCGGGCCGTGAATCCCAGATCCACGTACTCTTCGAAATGCTTGCGCAGCAGTTGAATCACCGCAACGGCCAGAAAGGTCGGCACCAGCGCCTTGCCTCTGCGCTCCACATAGCCGCGATTCTGGATAATCGTCACCGTCGGCGCAGAGGTGGAAGGACGGCCGATGCCCTCCTCTTCGAGCCGCTGCACCAGCGAAGCCTCCGTGTACCGCGCGGGAGGTTGGGTGCGGTGCGGGTTGGACTGCAGTTCTCTGAGCGCCACGTCGCCGCGCCCTTCTGCATCCGATGCGGCCACGCGCTGCCCTTCTTCGAGGTGCGGCAGTTCGGTGTCGCGCTGCGCGGAGTCTGCGACGCGCAAATAGCCGGGAAACGACACGACTGATCCATTTGCGCGAAGGACGGCGGTTTTGCCGTCCGCAGCGGCTTCGATGTCCGCCGTCGTCTTCAGTAACACCGCATCCGCCATCTGCGAGGCGATGGTGCGGTTCCAGATCAGGCGGTACAGCGCAAGCTGGTCTTCGTCGAGATACGACGCAATCTGGTCGGGCGTGCGATCGAGATGCGTGGGGCGTATCGCCTCATGCGCTTCTTGCGCGTTCTTGGACTTCGTCGTATAGCGGCGGGGTCCCGAGTAATACGAGTCACCGTAGACCTTCTGAATCACCCGCCCAGCCTCGGCTAACGCCTTCTCACTCAGGGTCAGCGAGTCGGTACGCATGTAGGTGATCACGCCTTCGCGTTCCCCGCCGCCCAGGTCGACGCCTTCATACAGGCTCTGCGCCACCTGCATCGTCTTTCGGGGTGACATGTTGAGGAGCGAACTTGCCGCTTGCTGCAAAGTGGACGTGATGAACGGCGGCCACGGGCGTTGCGTACTCTTCTTCTGTTCCACGCGAGCCACGCGCCAAGGCAAACCCGCTTTCAGGGCGGTAACAAGATGCGCGGCGTCTGCCTCGAGGAGGTGTTGTACTTCGGCTTTGGTTTTGGGGTCGTCCTTAAGCGCGCCCGTGGCGGCGTCAAAGTCCTTTCCACTCGCCGGACGCTTCCCGTCCCATTCCGCAAGGCTGGCAACGAACTCGATGCCGCCCGCCGCCAACTGGGCTTCCACGCTCCAATACGCAGCAGCCCGGAACGCCTTGCGCTCCTCTTCCCGCTCGACCACCAGCCGCACCGCGACACTCTGCACGCGCCCCGCGCTTAGTTTGGGCGCCACCTTCTTCCAGAGCACCGGAGATAGCTCGTACCCGAACAGCCGATCGAGCACGCGCCTGCTTTCCTGGGCGCGCACGAGGTCGTTGTCCACCTGGCGCGGACTGGCCAGGGCCTCGTCAATCGCGGACTGCGTGATCTCGTGGAATGCAATGCGCTTGACCGGCACCTTGGGCTTCAACGTCTCGAGCAAATGCCAACTGATAGATTCCCCTTCGCGGTCCTCATCGGTGGCAAGCACCACTTCGTCGGCTTCCTTGAGCGCTTGCTTCAACTCCGCGATGCGCGCTTTACTTTCCTTCTGCACCACATAGATCGGCGTGAACCCATTCTCGGTATCCACGGCTAGACGCGCCCAAGGTTTCGTCTTGACGGAAGCAGGGATCTCCGAGGCCGAACTGGGCAGGTCCCGGATGTGGCCGTAACTGGCCATGACCTTGTAGCCCTTCCCCAGGAAACGGCTGATAGTCTTTGCTTTCGCGGGCGATTCTACGATGACCAGCTTCACAATGCTTCTTCCTACTACCTATCCATTCTGCCTGCCGGGAAACAGAACTATCCTCTCCACGACCACGCCCCCTATGGGCGGGACAGACTATACCGGATACAATCCCACTCGACAATAGTCCAACCCGGCCGCGAATCGGGGGTGAAAACAAGAGACGCCAATCCCCCGCTGGGATGGGCGTCTTCAAGGCTCCTCCGGAATACCAGTTAGTGGAAGACCTCGTCTTCCCCTTCCATGATGCCATAAATGGTCTGCTGCGATTCAAAATCCCTGCCGCCGCACACGACCCAAGAAACCAGATAATCGAGTTCATCCAATCCGATTTCACCGTCGAAATGGTTCAATCGGTCCAATATCATCTCGCGCTCGACCGGTTCGATAAGTCCATATACTTCAAGGCGAACCAGCGCATCCCGCGCCTGAATAGACAGCTTGTACTCTTCCAGGAGAGACAGGGTACGGACGGCGCGCGGCTGGAGTTCCGCCGTTACCGGGCCGCGCGCAATGCGCCTGCCCACCAGCTTTATCACCGCGTCGATATCGCGCTTCTTATAGCCCTGTCCAGCAAGCCACGTCCGGATGCCTGTCTCGGTGGGGACGGCGTCCGGCTGTTCTTCAATTCGCTTCAGTATGACATCAACTAGCTTCGTGAGCGACTGCTTCATCCACGGCTCCAATTAACCGGATTCCATTCAACGGCGCGTTTCCGCACGTCCATATTGTAGGTTTCAGCACCCGGCGTGTCAACCGCAGGCCTAACCCGGATTTCTCACACGCACACACCGCTGACCTCTCAATCCCAGTTGACTCAGCAGTTTGGAGGATATTGGCACGTCCACCTTGCTTACACGATGTGCGCGCGAGAAATCCGCTCGAACTAGCCTTTGGGCCATTGCCAGAGCATATCTCACCGCCTGTTACGCGGGGGCGGTGTGATATGCGGACCAAGGGGCAAGGGTCAGGTGGGGTCGGATAGCCCGGCTAAGTTGCTGCCACGAAACACCCTATTGCTAATCTGAGCTATAATCATTATTTCACGTCTAAGCTATTGACAGATTCTCCCCTGACCGATATCCTATAACATGCAGGGCGGGACTTCGCTCCTTGAACTTTCTCGGGAAGCGAAGGGTCCCAAAAGGACAAAGGTATCGTATTGGGAAAGAGGGTAGAGAAGTGTCGGATGCAATTACTCAGGCGAATCTTCGTGGGCGTGTAAAGTGGTTCAATGATCAAAAAGGGTACGGGTTTATTACGCGCGATAATAGCCCGGACGTTTTTGTACATCATTCGGCCATTCAGATGGAAGGGTTTCGGACCCTGCGCGAAGGCGAGGAGGTTCAATTCGAATTGTTGGAGAGTCCAAAAGGACTGCAGGCCGTGAATGTCATGCGGGCTGATTAGGCCTGGGCCTTTGACTTGGTCCTCAAGATAGGGTGGATAGGTCCGCGCGCCGGTAGGTCAAGGATGTTGCGCGCGAAGGTCTGGGCGGCGTGTGCTCAACGCGAAATCAAAGCGCTCTATTCTTCCTTCCGCCCTCTGTTGGCGCATGAGGTGGTGAGGTAAAGTCAGTTCAGAGCAGGCCGATGTCCATTTTCTGGCGCGGGCTCCCTTCAAGGTTGGGGAGATGCCCGACTTTTCCAATGAGTGGACTAACTCATTCCCGCTGGTATCCCATCACGGGGTTCCCCGTCACCTCGTGATCGGCTCAACTTGGGCCGCGGGGCTATTAGTAAGTACTCACTTGCTCTGCTCAAGTCTCCAGAACGCCAGTGCGGCCAAACCGTAGAGGATGATGGCGGCCGCAACCGTCCAGCGGAACCCTGCGTGGACGGCGATGAGGCTTGCGAGCAGCGCACCTACGACGGAGGCGCAGCCGTTGATGCCCCAGGCCCAGGGGAGCAGCGGTTCGTGGCGGTCTGAGAGGTATTGCATTACGGTGGGGAAAGGGATGCCCATGGCGAAGGCCAGCGGCGCCAGGAGGGCGATACTCGCCGTGAACTTGAGCGGGGCCGGCCAAGCGGCGCCTGCCGCGAAGGTCCAGTCCAACGCCGCGAGATATGCGGCCGCGCATGCCGCGATGGCGAGCGAGGCGGCGGCAACTTTGTTTCTGGCGGTCAGCCGGCGCTGGTGCGCCCACAGGCTGCCGGCGCCTGAAAAGGCCAGGAAGGCCGTGAGCACGACGGTCACGGCGTACACGGGGTTGGCCAGGAACAACTGGAACCGCTGGATAAACGCCAGTTCGAGAAAGAGATAGCCAAACCCCAGCGCGCCGCAACACGCCAGAGTGCGGCGGCGGACCGGGCCGCGTTGCGCGCGCCGTGTCAGCGTCACCAGAGGCACGACGATCAGGACCAGACTCACCAGCACGCTCTGCAGCAGGGCCGCAACCAGCGCGAGATAGCCGAGTTCCGTATAGGGCAACCAGGCGGTACCGTACTCGCGCAGGACGCGGGGGAGTTGGCGCCACTTCACGAAACGCGAGAAGTGAGGCCGGTCATCAGTCGCCGGGCGCACATAGAACAGCGCGCTGGAATAGGCCTCGTCGCGTTCGCTGGAAAGCACGCGCTGGGCGAATCGGTAGTAGTAGGGTTCATCCAGCAAGATGTAGCGGTTACTCTCCGCTTCGGCGAGTCCCGGCAGATAGCAGAGGTCGAACCACCGGTCACGCGCAAAGGCACGAATCGCCTCGATCTGCTCCGGCGTGAAAGGCGCCTTCGTGACGAGCACCGTCGCCGTGTTCCATGAGCGGATGAATGCGAGGTGCCGTTGCGGCTCTCGAATGCCGGCGCGTTCGGCGGCCTCGACCGCAGTCGCGAACAGCTTCAGTCCGGTGCGCGGCGGCGAATCGATCCAGCAGGTCATGGCGAGGACGCCGTTCGCTGTCAGGCGCGAAAGATAGAGGGATAGCGCCTCCACCGTGTAGAGGTAGCTTTCGTTCATCGCGTTCACGCCTGCCGTGGATGCCATGAAAGAGCCCTGCACGGGCAACGCGATGAGATCGAAGTGCGTGTCGTGGGAATGCAGGTGGCCGCGCGCCTCCGCAAGGACAGGCTGGACATCGGCGCGGTCATAGACGTGCCCCGAGAAGTCCCCCAGTTCACTACGGACAAGCTTGAACACCCCCGGGTCCACCTCGATGGCAGTGACGCTGCGCGCGCCGTGGGCAAGGGCGCCCAGCACGTCGCTGCCGCCTCCCGAGCCCAAAATGGCAACGGAAGGTTTTGATGGCGCTACGCGATACGCTACCGCCCCCGTGACGTAGTCCAGGTAGGCCACGGAGTCCAGGTTCCCGTCGAAGCGGTTCACGGGCGAGACCGCGCCCGCATCGAAGAAGAGTCCCACCTGCTCGGGCAGTTCGCCCAACTCGCTCATGGGATAGTTTGAAATCTGACCGGGAGTCTCGCGTATCTGCTTCGAACGCACCGCGGTGATGACGGAGAGCGGTCCGGCGTGCTCGGTGAGAATCTTGGCGTCGGGAAACTGGAGGGCGTAGGAGAGGCCTTTGTATTCGGAGATGCGGATCGGCTGCCGCGGGCCTTGCCAGCAGAAGACCGCGAGGGTGAGAAAGACAAGTGCGCCCACCCATTTCCCACGGGCCCGCTCCCAGGAGAGCAGCCAAAAGGCGAGTCCAGCGGCCGGCGCAAGGATGTAGGGCAATACCGCGGGATGTGCAACATGCAGGAGCGCTACGGCGGCAGGAGCCCCGAGGCCCGAACCAAGCATGTTGAAGAAGTAGACTTTTCCGATCGCATCGTGCGCGAGCAGGAACGCCGCCACGATACACGTGGATACGCAGAAGAAGGGAATGGATAGCAGGACGTACAGCACGAGGAGATTCGCCCATTGCCCTTCGAGCGCGACGAGTTGGAGCGTCTCAAAGGGTACGCGCTGGCTGATGGTGTAGCAAACGATGACGCTCACACTCAGGCCGAGGGCCGTCCACCGCAGCACGGCAGCTTCGCGTCCGCGCAGCCAGGGCCGCGCGATCGCTATCAACGCGCCGCTGACGCCGAAGCCCAGCATGGCCATGCTGATGATCATGCCGGCGAAGTGATGCCACTGCCCGATGGTGAACACGCGCATGAGCGCGATTTGATAGGCGATGCCCACGGCGCTGATCAGCAACACGGCCGCATGCAGAATGCCTGGCTTGGCGGTCTTCATATTCGCGGTGCCGCGTGCGCACGGGTCCAATTGACACGCCTGGGGCCAGGCGTTCGGATTGAAGAACATCCCCCTGCACCCCCTTCAAAGGGGGACCTATGCGATCTATATTTCTGTCTATGTGTGAGTTTGGAGGGCAACGCCTGAGTGCTTGGCGCGCACAAGACGCGGCCCGATGGGCACGCGTTCAAGGTCCCCCTTCGAAGGGGGCAGGCCCGCAGGGCCGAGGGGGATGTCGGGGCCACCAAGCACCTCCCTATCGTGTTGAGGCACACTACGGTTCAGACTTGCCCGCGGCCGCCGGTTCCGTCTCCTTCGCGCGGGTCAACGGCACGAAACGGACCGGCAAAACGTTGCGTTGCGTCACGGAGCCGTCCTTTGCTTTCTCAATCAGAAAGAGGTACTGGCTCCCGAAGGGAGACCCCACGGGGATGACCATGCGCCCGCCGGGCTTGAGCTGCTCGATAAGCGGCGGGGGGATGTGACTTGCCGCCGCCGTGACGATGATGGCGTCGAAGGGCCCATGTTCCGGCCACCCGTAGTAGCCGTCCCCCTGCCTGGTTTCGATGTTCCCATAGCCGAGTTCGGCGACACGCTTGGCCGCCGAATCCGCGAGCGCTTCGACGATTTCGATGGTGTAGACCTTCTTCACCACCTGCGCCAGGATGGCCGCCTGATACCCGGACCCCGTGCCGATCTCGAGGGCGATGCCTTCCGGCTTGGGCTTCAACAGTTCCGTCATGAACGCCACGATGTACGGCTGCGAAATGGTCTGACCGTACCCGATGGGCAGCGGATAATCACCGTAGGCCCGGTCTACATGTTGCTCGGGCACAAAGAGGTGGCGGGGCACCGTCCGCATGGCCTTCAGCACCGCCTCGTTCTTCACACCCTGGCGTTCTCCCCACCACTCGCTCCGGGCGATATCTTCGGAGACCATGCGCTCGCGCTCTTTGGCGAATTCCTCTTCATCGTCAGAGTACGCGGGGGCTGCCAGAAGGCAAGCCATCGCAGGCAAGACAAGCGCCACCCTGCGAATCGTGAATCCCCTGAAGCAAGAGATACGCATATGCAGCCCCTCCCTCGTTTGACGGGCAGGCGCCAAGAGTTACCTCCATGACAGCAGCCCCGGCGGCATTTGTCAAGAGGGGGGCGGGGGCATCTGGACATGAGCGTCTCTTGGACCCCATAGTACACGCCAGACATGGAGGGCATGGTGATGACCCGGTTTTGGTGCGCGCTGATGATGGTGGCGGTATCCGTGAATCAGGGAGCCGCAGGGGTCGAGTTGGACCAGGCTCCCGCTGAGGCGGGCGATTGGGGTTACCACCCGGAGGATGGCGGCATGTCCGCGGTAGACCCGCCCGCGTTTTCGTGGCGTCCAACGAAAGGCGTCTCAACCTATACCGTCCAAATCGCAGCCGACGCAGCATTCCAGTCACGTGTTCGCGAACAGACCGGAATCACATGGAACACCTGGTGCGCGGACAAACCGCTCGGGCCGGGCACCTACCATTGGCGTTACCGCGGTGCCGTGGAATCCGGCGGGACGACGGAATGGAGCGTCGTCCGCTCGTTTACCGTTCCCGACGATGCGGCCGTGTCACCCCAGCCCTCTCTTCCGGATTTGCTCGCGCGCATGCCGCAGGGGCACCCTCGTCTGATGTTCCGCCAAGAGGACATCGGGCACCTCAAGGAACTGGCCGCGGGTCCGCTGGCGCAACGCTGGCAAGCGCTCTTGCAGCAGGCGGAGAAGCTGCTGAAGACCCCGCCGGATGCCTCGGAGCCGCCCAAGTACCCCGAAGGTACCGAGTTCAAGGGCGAGGCATGGAAGAAGATCTGGTGGGGCAACCGGGTCCGCGCTATTGCGGCGGCCGACGGCGCGGCAACGCTGGGCTTTGTGTATCGTCTCACCGGTGACGAGCGGTACGCGCAAGCATCCCGCGACCTGCTTATGGCAATCGCCGCGTGGGATCCGGAAGGTTCGACCCAGTACAAGTACAACGACGAAGCGGCCATGCCGCTGCTCTACATGACGTCCCGCGCCTACGACTGGGCCTATCCTGTTCTCAGCGAAGCGGACCGTGGCGCAATCATCGCGATGATGCGCGTGCGCGGCTCGCAGTGTTTCAATCATCTCACGAAGGCGAACCATCTCTGGCGGCCCTACTCGAGCCACAGCAACCGCGCCTGGCACAAGCTCGGCGAACTCGCGATTGCGTTCCACGGCGACATCCCGGAGGCGGACCGCTGGCTCGACTTCGCCATGACGGTCTTCTACACCGCCTATCCCGTCTGGAGCGATGCGGACGGCGGCTGGTTTGAAGGCGCAGCCTATTGGACAAGCTACATGAGCCGCTTTATGTACTGGGCACAAGCGGTCCGCGCGGCCTTTGCCATCGATGTATTCGAGCGGCCCTTCTTCCGGCACGTTGGCGACTTCGGCATGTACCTGTTGCCGCCGGGCACAAACACAGGCGGGTTTGGCGATCAGGCGCCTCCGATGACTTCTCGCGACATAGGACCGCTCATGGCCAGCTTCGCGGCGGGCGCGCGCAATCCGTTTTGGAAGTGGTATGCCGAGGAGACGGGGGCTGACATCGGCGGCGGGTATATCGGCTTCCTCGCCGCGGCCCATGCGAGGGATCTCGAAGCCAAAGCGCCAGCGGATCGGCCTGCGTCGGCTTGTTTCAATGGAACCGGTCTTGCCGTGCTGAACACAAACCTGCTGGACGGCGCGAAGAATCACCAGCTCGTCTTCAAGAGCAGTCCCATGGGCAGGCAAAGCCACGGGTACAACGCCAACAACGCCTTTCTACTCCACCTGAACGGCGAACGCGTGTTCCTGTGCTCCGGCAAGCGCGATGTGTACGGCAGCCCCCACCATCAGAACTGGATGTGGCACAGCCGCTCCGACAACGCTATCCTCGTGAACGGCGAGACCCAGGTGAAGCACAGCCCCAAGGCCACCGGGCGGATCACTGCGTTCGCTACGTCGGAGACCGTCGACGTGGTGGCCGGCGAAGCGGGCGCTTCGTACGAGAACCTGGACCGCTGGTCGCGGCGCATCGTGTTCTTCAAGCCAAACGTGATTGTCATCCACGATTTGCTGGAGGCGCCCGAACCATCAACGTTCCAATGGAACCTCCATGCACCCGCCCCGTTCAAGCTCGGCGAAAACTCTGCCTCGTGGTCCGGCAAGCCCGGGCACGTGCGCGTCCGCTTCCTCGAACCTGCCGGGCTAGCCCTCAGCCAGACGGACCAGTTTGATCCGCCGCCTGCGGACTGGGCCAAGTTCAACCTGAACGAGTGGCACCTCACCGCAGACTGTCAGGAGAAGACTCTGGCACGTACGTTTCTCACCCTTATCGAGATCATGGACACACCGGACCAAGCCCCCTTGGTTCTTTCTCCGGTCGTGTCAGACGGAGATAGTCTCCGCCTCCACATGGACGGTGCCGGAGAGAATTCGGTTAAGGTCGTGGAGTTCGGTCCGGTTTCGTTTGCCGTGACGGCGGGCGAGTTCAACAGGCGGTTTGAGGATCGTTGAGAGCCGGCTGGCGGCGATCCTCCATTCTATGGAAGCGGACCAGCAAGTTTGCACACGCCAAGAGTCCGCTATTTTCGTCAATTATAATTATTATTATAATTATTAATTTATACACTGATTTGCCACCTACTCCTGCAACTCAAATCTCCTTATGATTGTGCCGCCCGATGAATATATAGGGGAATCCACCTATTCAAATAAGGGGTCTTCTCCTGATTGTTGGAAGTCATGGTGCATGAGATAATTCGACCGAAGTGGGATGCTGCGACGTTACCGTCCCCCTCGGCCTAGGTACTCCACCAACCGTTGTA
>JADLCA010000675.1 GCA_020847495.1 Candidatus Hydrogenedentota bacterium
AAGAACATCGATGCCGCCGACAGGCCGCAGTTCCGGGAGACGGCAGAAAGCGAACTCCTCAGCCTGCACGAGGGCAACTTCGCCCGCTACCAGATCAGGCCATCGGAGTTCGAGGCGTGGCGGCTGGCCTTTGGCAGTGCGCCGCCCGCTTCGGCGCACTGACGGGGAGATCTGCGGATGGAGCAGGGCGAACTTACGGGGTTGTTCTCTGCAAGGCCGCAGAACTTTGCGTGGTTCCTGGGAGCCGGCGCGTCGCGGTCGGCCGGACTGCCCACCGCTGGCGACATCATCTGGGATCTGAAGCACCGCTACTACTGCCGCGAGGAAAACCAGGAGATATCCGCGCAGGACATGCAAAGCGCGGCCGTCAAGGCGCGCATCCAGTCCTACATGCTCTCGCGAGGGTTTCCCGAAGAGGGGGCGGACAACGAGTATCCGGCATATTTTCAGAAGATTTTCGGTGCCGACAAGGAGCGCCAGCGCGCCTACATCGCAGGTATTCTTTCCGAAGCGCGCGTGACCCTGTCCGTCGGCAACAGGGTCCAGGCTGCGCTGCTGGCGGGCGGTTTCTCGCGCATGGTTTTCACCACGAACTTCGACACTGTACTCGAGCGCGCGGTTGCCGATGTAAGCGGCACTTCCATCGCCGCGTTTCATCTGGAAGGGTCGCGCGCCGCGTGCGCCGCTCTCAACAACGAGGAGTTCCCGCTCTACTGCAAGATGCACGGCGATTTCCGGTACGACAGTATCAAGAACCTGCCCACCGACCTCGCAGCGCAGGACAAGGATCTCTCGGACTGCCTGCTCACAGCCGCAAGCCGCGCCGGTTTCATCATTGCCGGATTCAGCGGACACGATGAAAGCGTCATGACGCTCTTTCACCGTGCGCTTGAAAACCCCAATCCCTTTCCCCACGGTCTTTACTGGACAGGCATCAAGGGCCTGCCGGTCCCGGCAGCCATGAAGCGCCTGCTGGATGCCGCCAAGGCCAAAGGGATCAAGGCCGCCTACGTCCCCATTGAGACTTACGATTCCCTGATGCTCCGCCTATGGCGGAACATCGAAGGCAAGCCGCCGGCACTGGCGGCAAAGGTCAGCAAGTCAGAAGTTACCGCCGTAACAATACCTCTGCCGCCGACAGGCAGCGGGATGGCACTCGTGCGGATGAATGCGCTGCCCATCACGGCGGTGCCGACGCAGTGTCTCGCGCTGCGCCTCCGCCGCGAATTCGCCTGGGATGATCTCAAAGCGGCCCGGCGCAACGCCGAAGGCGGCCTCATCCTCACGAAGACCGAACAGGTGCTGTGCTGGGGACCTCAATCTCTCGCAAGCGAGACGTTCGGTCCGGACTTTCTGACGGCGCAGCCCGTGAGCCTCCCTGCCAACATTGCGGCACCGGAGGCCACTATCGTCAAGGGCTTCCTGGAAGAAGCGCTGTGCGCGGCACTGGCGCGGGACAAGCCTCTTCTGACGCGCACAAACCGCGCATCATCCTGGCTGATCGCGGCTCCGCACGACGACAGGACTTCCGTAATGGAGCCGTTATTCCGGGCTACCGGCAGGGTTGACGGCAATATCGACGGTCTATTCACGCCAGTAGACGAACTGCATCCTCATCCCGGACGCATCGCATTTGCCGAAGCCGTCCGGGTCTCTATCGAGGTAAAGAACGGGCGCACATGGATGCTACTCGACCCCGACATCTGGATTTGGCCGCCGCGTGCGCGGGAGAGTGCACAGCCGTTTCTCAACCAGCGCCGGAAAGACCGCTTCAACAGAAAGTACAATGAACTGCTGTCCGCCTGGATTAAGGTCCTGCTCGGCGAGCGGGAAGATGGTTCGGCCGTGACGCTATCCGCTTTCGCAGAAGGAACAGCGGCTGAGAACCCTTCTTTTGGCATCGGCCGGATCACGGCCTACGCCTGGAGGGCATCATGACCTCAGAGCTGCCGGGCTACGCTGTGCTTCCCGAACCCGATCTGCTCTTTGCGGAGGACGGCCTGCATAAGCACCCGCTGATGGGTCTCATTGAGCACGGCCCTTACGGGCTGCGGCTCGGTGTACCGTCCCGCTTGCGATTTGCTTTGATAGCGCCTGCGGCTCACGTCGGAAAGCTTGCCGGACTGATCGCAGAACTGGAACGCCCCGCACGCCCCAGGGAGGCCACAAACTATTACCCCGACTATCCGGGTTTCGATGCCCTGTTCAGGATTCCGGTCGCGCCTAGGGAGAACAGGCTCGTAATCGCGCTCCCGGGGGAGCTTGATGACCTTGCCCGGCGACGCGCGAAACTCGATCTCGCCCGCGAGCTCTTCGGGTGCATCGCGCGCCTGCGGACATTGCGCAGCAGTTTTGACATCGCGCTTATCTTTCTGCCGGACAGCTGGGCAGCCTGCTTCGAGGGCGAAAATTTTGACTTCCATGATTATCTCAAAGCGTACTGTGCGCCCTCCGACATCCCGATCCAGATTGTTCGTGAATCAACCTTCACCCGCACCTGCCGCGCAAACGTCATGTGGGGGTTGAGCGTAGCCCTATACGCCACAGCGGGCGGCATACCCTGGAAACTAACGGGGCTGCGCCCCGATGAAGCCTTCATCGGTATTAGCTACGCCATGAAAACCGGCGATGACGGTACACTCTACAGTACCTGCTGCAGCCAGCTCTTCGACCCCGATGGCACGGGCTTCCAGTTCGTTGCCTACGACGTGAAGGAATTTACTCAAGACGCCCGCAAGAACCCGGTCCTCTCCTACCCCGAGATGCAATCGGTCCTCTCGCGCAGCCTGGAAATCTACCAGCATGGTCATTTTGGGCGCGTGCCGCGAAAGGTTACGATCCACAAGAACACCATGTTCCGCGGGGAGGAGATACTCGGGGCTATCGACAGCTTCCGCGCCGGAACCGAGGTCGAACTGGTCCAAATCGTTCAAAGCACTCTATGGAAAGGCGTCCAGTTCACAGGCGGCGCGCGATCCCAGCCGCACTCGTATCCCGTCATGCGCGGCACGTGCCTTCCCATCGACTCCGCCGAAGCGCTGTTCTGGACCCAGGGCAGTGTCAAGGGCGTGCATACGCAAGGGCCGGAAAAGAATGTCTACAAAGAGGGCGCTCTGAAGCCGACGCCGACGCCGATCCTCCTGCGCCGGTTCTCGGGCGCAGGCGGCTGGCATGACACATGTTCTGGCATCCTCGGCCTCACCAAGATGGATTGGAACAACAACACGCTCTACAAGAAGCTCCCCGTCACGCTTGTCTATTCGCAAGCCTTTGCGAAGATCATCCGGCAGAACCCGCTAATGGTGGACAGCGTGTACGACTTCCGAAATTTCATGTGAGACGGCGCTGACGCCGCGCCGCTAAGGCCTGCGTGGCATCACGGCACCGCGCATCGCAATCGCGATGCGAATGGTGTGCAAGATGGCGAGCGCATCGCGGCGCTTGGCGCTGTTTTGAGGAGTCGGGCAGTCTGTTGCTGAGTGTCGGGCGCCATGGAAAACGGTGCCCTGAAGACACGAGGAATTGCCAACTGTGACGTGAGGGGAGTTTTACGGGACGAGTGAATCACGGCAAACCCTCTGCGGGTCAGTGATCGGCAGAGGGATGAGATTAAGGAGCCGGGCGGGGTCGCGACGCTGTCGCAATCCCAGCTGTGTGTTTACTGATGCTCACTGAACGGCGTCGG
>JADLCA010000676.1 GCA_020847495.1 Candidatus Hydrogenedentota bacterium
AGTTCCAGTCCGCGCGCGGGAACGTGCACATCAGCAGGCCCGCCTCGCCGGGCATCGCGTACCAGCGGCCAGGCTTGTTCACTACCCGGTACGGGCCGGCGTCGGGCGTGAAGTTGTATCGCCACAGCGAACGCAGCGCGGATAGCGTTTCCTTCTCCGGCAGCACGCGGCCGAGTCCCACCTGCCACGCCCAACTCTGGCCCATCACCTGATCGATCTCGCAGCCGCTGCCGGAGTTGATCGCGTCCAGATGTTGCGGGTCCGGCCGGTTAATGAAGTACTCGCCATCGAAGAGCTGCGCGACGATGTTCTGCTGACCCTTTGTGAAGATGCCCCGGCACTGCTCCGCAAAGGGTGTGTCGCCGATCTCGAGCGCCATCTCCTCGGCGGCCCGCAACGCGGCGATGTAAAGGCCGCTCAACCATGCCACGGGCCCATACCAGTCCGTGTCCAGCGTGTTGTGCTGGTTGCTCTCGATCAGACCGTCGCCGTTGGCGTCCTTGGCAATCAGCCATTCCGTCGCACGCTTGATCCCCGGCCAGTTCGCGCGCAGAAACGCGTCGTCCATCGACATCTGATGCTCCCGATAGGCCCGCAGGATCGTACCGGCCTGCGCATCAATCGCGGGGATGTCGTTGTGCTCGCCGCGGAAGTGGATGGCGCCATCCGGCTGCAACGCCACACCGAAATCCACGCGCTCGCGCGTGTCGCGCTCCAACTCCGGGAAAAGCCGCGCGACAGCATGCGCGTACTGCCAGACGTGGCCGCACGTGCCCGCGCAACAGCCCACGCCTTCCCACCCGTAGAAGCGACCATCCTTGAAGCGGTGACACGTGGAACTGGCCAGAATCGACGTATTCAGAAAGGTGCGGTCGAGAAACCAATACGGCAGCGTGGAATCGTACCAGGTGTCGCGCCACAGTCTGGTTTCGCTCGAGAGGCGGTCGAAGTTGTCGCTCACATATTGCGCAACCGCGCCTGCGGACGGGAAGCGCGTGGCGTAGTACCTTCCGCCCGGCAGCTTGTCCATCGCGAGGTTCGGAAAATGCCACGTCAAGACAAACGCCAAAGTCGCGGACTGTCCGGGCTCGAGCTTGAATGCGCGGCCGATCTCGCCGGTCAGTCTTTCATTCAAGGGCGCTATTGAATCTGCGGAAACAAGTTCAGGCGGCTCGCCCAGGAGTCCAATACCCATCGTTCCGAAATCGTGCAATTGCTCCAGGGGACCGGCTTCGGGGACCCTATCGCTAAACGTGATCTTACCCACGCCGATAGTGCCCCATCCACCACTTTCGGCGTCGATGATCTCGATGGTGGCGTCACGACCCGTCAATCCGCTCACATCAAAACTCTGCAGCGTCATCTGGTTGTTCGCCTGACCGGTGGCCGAATACACAACCTTACCGCCGGAGACCAGATTCAGGCACGTCCTACCCTGATGATTGCCGCCGCCAATCCAGAACGTGATGAGGCGGTGCTCGATGGTAAACGCGCGGCTCGTCAGCTTGCCTGTTGCGGCGTCCCTTCCGCCCACCTCCGCGGCGGGCGCGCTGGCGTGCGAGTTGACCACGCGCGGGGTGTCGCCGCCCACATCGCCCTGATAGCTGGGAATCGCAGACTTCTCGATCGGCCCCGAGCCAAAGGCCGTGCCCTCCACCGCCCAGCCTTCGTAGGTCTCCTTGCTCCAGTCTTCGAAGACGACATCCGGCTTGGGCGGCGGCGCAGGCTGGTCGCTCTTCTCGGCGGAGGATTCGACAAACGTCAGACCGCTACCGCGAACGATTTGGCTCCGACGATTGCCGAAGAGACCGCGATGATAGAGACACACCGCGTTCTCCAAGCGGCCGACCAGTGCGGCGTCCAGAGTTTCGGCGCCGGTGTTCTTAATCGTGAACTGCATGATCGTGGCAGGCAGGCTGGAGTCATCCGCGTTCAGCGGGATGAATGGAGAGTATGCCTCCAGGGTAATCTCCAGCGGCAATGCGGGGTCGCGATACTCCACAATGCCGATCGGATACTCGCCTCGGAAACTCACGTCGGCAAACCCGCTGCGGTCTAGCGCAAGCGAGCGCTCGCCCAGTTTCAGCGTAAAGCCCTGTTCAACCGGCGACACGGGATCCAGCGGATGTGCGTAGTGTTCCGCACCGGTCGAAACGGGTTTATTGAAGATGTCCCAATGCCAGAGGGTGCCATCGCCGCCGAGATAGAGTTGCCCCGCACACAGGCCCCCAATCGGCATGCCGATGTACTTCAACTCCTCGCCTCGGTACACCGTGGGCGTACCGCGCGCGAACAAGGACTCGACCCAGGCCGCGCTCAGCTTCTTATCCGCGGGCACGAGGCGTTCAAAATCCGCATTCTCGAACGGACCCGCCATCGCGTTCAGGCGCGAAGCCAGCAACGCCAGAGCCCCGCCCCCGGCCGCCTTGAAAAACGTGCGCCGGTTGACGCCGCAGCCGCATTCTGCTGAACGCCGGTCCCCAGGTATGATAGGCGAGTTCTCATTCATAGTGCTGTCCCCTTTCCGCATCGGCTCATACGCGATTCGCAGTATACTCCGCATGCGGCAAAGAGCCTAAAGTGAGCCTGGCTTGCCCGGGCTTTCGCGGGAAAGGGTATTGCGATTCCGTTTTCGGCAGGGAACCGCATGCGATACATGGCGCAGATGTGCTCAATCCCGTTGCCGCAAGCAAGAAAGTACTCGAAATTCGGCAATTTGAAGACCGGATTGGCCCATGATAAACTGTTACCTCTTTGTCAGGGCGGTCTGATCGACCGCGATTCAACGCGAGAAGGAGGATATCTCCATGGCGGTGCTTGCTATCAACGGCGGCAAACCCGTTCGCAATGCTTCGGCCAAGTGGCCGCAGTGGCCCGTCCACGACGCGGGCGATGTGGCGTTGCTGACCGCGATCACGAAGTCCAACCGCTGGTCTTTCGATGGTCCGTACGAGTGGCAGTTCGCCAAGGAGTTCGCGGCATACCACAAGTCCAAGTTCGGCCTGTGTTGCGCCAACGGGACTGTCGGCCTGCAACTCGCGATGGAGGCGCTCGATATCGGCGCGGGCGACGAGGTTATCGTCCCCGGGATGACGTGGCAGGCGACGGCGGCTGCGGTCCTGGATGTGAACGCGTTGCCGGTGCTGGTCGACGTGGAACCGGACACCTGGTGCATTAGCGTGCCCCAAATTGAAGCGGCCATCACAAGCAAAACGCGGGCGGTGATCGTGGTGCACCTCTACGGGTGCATGCCCGATATGGCCAAGATCCAGAAGCTGTGCAAGGATAAGGGGCTCTTCCTCATCGAGGACTGCGCCCATCAGCACGGGGCCTTCTGGAAGGGCAAGGGCGTCGGCTCGCTGGGCGATGTGAGCAGCTTCAGCTTCCAGGAAAGCAAGGTGCTATCGAGCGGCGAAGGCGGCTTCAACATGTGCCAGGATCGCGTGCTCTTCGAGCGGCTATACTCGCTGCGCAACTGCGGACGCGGCTACAAGGATGATGCGACGCACGCGATCCAGTCCGGCAACTACCGGCTGACCGAATGGCAGGCGGGTATCCTGCTCGGGGGCCTTGGGCGCCTGGATAGCCAAGTGAAACTGCGCGACGAGAACGCCATCTACCTCAATAAGCAGTTGGCGGAGATTCCGGGCATCATCCCGATGCGGCGTCGCAAGGAAATCACCCAGGCCAGCTACTTCAACTTCACGTTCCGCCTGGACTGGACGGCGCTCGGTGCGAAGGGGCTTACGAACGCCCATTTCTGCGCGGCCCTCGCAATGGAGACCGGTGCCGGATTCGAGCCCCCGTACGAGCCACTAAACGCCTGCGGGCTCTACAAGCCGCATACCAAGAAGCGCTACAAGCTCAGTGGCGAGTACTGGAAGAAGATCAATCCAAAACGCTTCTCGCTGCCGCACTGCGAGGAAGCCCATCGCGCTTCGGGCGTGGCCGTGCACCATCACGTGCTCATGGGCACGAAGAAGGACATGGACGATATCGCGAAGGCAGTCGCCAAAGTCGTGGCCAACATTGGTGAACTCAACCCTGAAGGCCCGACCGCCTCGCGCAAGCGCTATCGCGCCCTCGTGTAGGCTGGACTAGAGTATTGCGGGGAGCCTTCCCGTCCGGGATGGCTCCCCTTTTACGTTGCTGGCCCCACACTGCCATGGCGTTCGCGGACGCATGGGCGGCGCAGAATTTGAATTGGCGGGTAGCGGTATGATATACGTATCCAGCGCCTGCGTCTGCTGCACAGGATATCTTTCCGGTGCGCCTAACTTAGCGGCCAGTCCGGTTTTGCGTTCATGAACAAGCCCCAAATCCTTGTCACGAATGATGATGGGATACAAGCGCCCGGCCTGGCGATACTGGCCGAGGCGTTAGCCCCTTTGGGCGACGTGTGGGTGTACGCACCGGACCGGCAGCAGAGCGCAGTGGGCCACGGGGTGTCGTTGCACCGGCCATTGCGGGTGCATCAAATTCGCGAGCGCTGGTTCATGGTGGATGGCACCCCGACGGACTGCGTAATGCTCGCAGTGCGAAATCTGCTTGCGAAGAGACCCCAGATGGTGGTTTCGGGTGTGAACCCGGGCGCGAACCTCGGCGACGATGTCACGTATTCAGGGACCGTCGCGGGCGCCTACGAAGGGATGCTTTTAGGCATCTGCTCCTTCGCAGTGTCGGATGTTTCGTATGCGCCCACGCACATGGAGACTTCCGGGCGCGTGGCGCGCGCGATCGCGGAGCGGCTCTTGGAGCACGGACTCCCGAAGGACACCGTGCTGAACGTGAATGTGCCCGACGTGCCCTATGACGAACTTCAGGGCGTCGCGGTCACGCGGATGGGCCGCAGGGACTACCAGGACGAGATCGTCCGGCGACAAGACCCCCGCGGGAACGAGTATTACTGGATCGGCGGCGCAGAGCCGAGTCATGTCGCGGAAGCAGGGACGGATTTCGAGGCGATCGAGCACCAGAAGGTGAGCGTGACCCCCCTGCACCGGGACTTGACCAACCAGGCGGCGTTGTCCTCGTTGGAAGCTTGGAAGTTCACGTTGTGAGCCTGGCGAAGACCCCGGCGCAACGGAACGAGTATAGAGAGACCGGCGATTCATTCTGGTCACCATCGCAATCATTGTCTTGTTGATCGGGGGTCTCGCGTTAAATGGAATGGGCCACTGACGGCGTGCCGGCGCCGCGCGGGGCCAATGGATTGGGCGTCCCGAAGC
>JADLCA010000677.1 GCA_020847495.1 Candidatus Hydrogenedentota bacterium
GACGCGGCCGCTGACTTCTTTCATGGCCGCGATAGCAGACGCCGCATCCTCCTTGTTCTTCTTGAGACGGGCAATCTCCTCGTTGGCGCGATTCTGCTCGGCGCGCAGTTGTTCAGTCTCATGCACCAGCTCGCGCCGGCGGCCGTCCAACTGCAACACCGCATCCAGGTCAATTTCCGACCCGCGGTTCGTCAAGGCGGTCTTGAGCGCCTCGATGTTTTCCCGCAAGAACTTCACGTCTATCATCTCGTCAAACCCTTTCGGAATCCGTTGTGTGTGGAATTCAATGGTGCACGGGAGGAGTCAGCGCGTGGAGCGCAGGAGGTCGAGGATGCGCTCCAGATCGTCAAGCGTGTAGTACTCGATCTCGATCTTGCCCTTGCTCTTGTCCTTGCCCTGGGTGCGGAAGATGACGCGCGTGCCCAGGCTCCGGCGCAGTTCATCTTCAAGCGCCGCGATATTCGGATCGCGCGGTTGCGACGGGTGATCTTTGCGCTGGGGGGGCGAGGCCAGTTTTTCCGCCTGGCGCACGGACAGATCTTTCTCGAGGATCATCCGGCAGGCAACGCTCTGTTCCCGTGCGGTGGGCAGCGCGAGCAAGGCCCGCGCGTGGCCCATGCTGATGGCGCCGCGCGCCACGGCCTGCTGAACGTCTTGTGGCAGGTTCAGCAAGCGCAGCGTGTTGGTCACCGTGGTCCGCTTCTTGCCCACCTGATCCGCCAACTCTTCCTGGGTCCACGAGAACTCGTCGAGCAAGGCTTGATAGGCCTCGGCCAGTTCGATGGAGTTCAGGTCCTCGCGCTGGATGTTCTCGATGAGGCCGAGCTTCAACATGTCGGAGTCCGACACGTCGCGGCAGATTGCGGGCACGGACTTGAGTCCCGCCATGATGCTCGCGCGCACGCGCCGTTCCCCGCTCACCAGTTCATACGAGTCGCCCGTCTTGCGGACGATTACCGGCTCGAAGACGCCATCCCGCTTGATCGATTCGGCCAGTTCTCCCAGCGCTTCTTCATTGAAGGTAACGCGCGGCTGGCGGGGGTTGGGCTTGATCGCATGGGGGTCCAATTCCAGGACGCGCGCCCCTTCGCCGGGTTCCATCAGCTCGGGCACCGCCACATCGCCATCCTCGCGCGACGGGCCGGAGATCAACGCGCCCAACCCACGTCCCAGACCGCCCTTCTTGAATTTAGCCACGGGCAAGCACCTCCCTCGCCAGTTCGAGATAGGCCACGGCGCCCGGCGACCGCGGGTCGTACAGCATGGCGGGTTTCCCGAAGCTGGGCGCCTCGCTCAGTGTCACGTTGCGCGGGATCACGGTCCGGTACACCTTGTCGCCGAGGTGCGAACGGACGTCGTCCACGACCTGACGGGACAGATTCGTGTGTTGGTGCATCGTCAACAGCACCCCCTCAACTTTGAGTCCGGGGTTCAGGTTGTCGCGCACCAACTTGATCGTTTGCAGCAGCTCGCTCAGGCCTTCCAGCGCGTAGTACTCGCATTGAAGCGTGATCATGACCCCGTTGGCCGCTACGAGGCCGTTCACGGTCAGGAGGCTCAGGGAGGGCGGGCAATCAATCAGCACGCAGTCGTACTCCGCGCGCACGCTGTCCATGCACTGCCGGAGCCGGTATTCGCGCGCATCGATCCCCACAAACTCGACTTCGGCCCCAACCAGTTGGCGATTGGAAGGCACGAGCCACAGGTTCGGCACGGAGGTGGGATGAACGGTATCGTGAAGGCTCGCGTGGTCCACCATGGCGTCGTAAAGCGTGTGGGTGACCTGGTTCTTGTTCACGCCGAGACCGCTCGTCGCGTTGCCCTGCGGATCGAGATCCACCAGCAACACGCGGCGCCCCGCGGCGGCAATCGAGGCCGACAGGTTGACGGCCGTAGTCGTCTTGCCTACGCCGCCCGTCTGGTTCGCTATGGCGATTACCCGTCCCATTTCCCCATTCACTGCGGACTGCCAAACGCGTCCGAATCGAGCAAAAAAGAGCCCACTCCCGCCCCGAAAGGCCCCGAAAGACGCTTGCCCCTTTAAGCGGCGTATCATACGGTTCGCCGCTTTTGCAAGTCAATTCGGGGATGCGACGAATATGCCGGTAGCGGGTGCGGCGGACAGGAATGTCCGCCCTGAGCCAATATCGAAGACCAACATAGGAGGGCGGGCTTGCCAACCCGCCACGCCGCGCTTCAAGATGCGGCGCCAAATCCGGTACAATTTGCCTTTCGCTTGACAGACCATACTTGCACAGTCAAGGGCCGGCTTGTGCAAACCGGCGACGGAAGGTGCGTGTCCCATATGTCCAGCAAGAAGTCAAAAAGACTCATTTCCCTGAAGCAGGCGCCATCCCGTTCGGAGCCGCTGGAGAAGTACCGGAACTTATCACCATCCGACCGCGCATTCGTGCAGCTCATGTCCGTTGTCTACGAGCCGCTCAACGGGGCGAAGGCCCTCCAGGCGCTGACCGCCGCCAAGGTCTATACCGAAACGGGCAGACCGTTCGACGTGCCTTCATACCGGCAGACCCTTGGCAAACTGATCGCTTCCGGTCTGATCACCACGAACAACAGGATGCAGACAGAGTGCGACCCGAAAGTCGCCGAAGTGGCGACCAGGGACGCCATCCGTGAGGGACGTTTCCCGGCGATGGCTGACGCCGCAGCGCGGCTCCGCCCGGTCACACGCGCCCTCTCGTACGTCTACTTCGAGAGTTTTCGCCATGCCGTGCGTGATTTCCGGATTCTCTTCTATCGGGGTGACCTGAAAGACGCCTATACCCTGCTGAATATCATCCGCGAACGTTACGAATGGGATTGCCGGCGGCACGACCCGCTGCTGTCCATCGCCGATGCACCGTTCGACGCGGAGTGGTTCGCTGGCGTGCCACATGCCATGGCCGAGGCAATTCTCTGTCCCGCGCTACAGAATGCCGCATACACCCTCAAGAATGAAGATGAGAAGTTCAGATTCCTGAGTGAGCACTGGGACAAATATGACACCGGCGATGTGCCGCCAGCCCTCTTCCTGTTGCTGGCGGAACAATCGCTGTGGCGTGGCAATCTGCGCGAGTTGGAACCGCACCTCAAAACATCGAGGTTTGTCTTCGCCAAGTTTTTTCTTGCTGCGCAGGCCCTGCTGGATGGTAACGCGGCGGAATCGCTGCGTCTGTACGAAGACGGTCTGGAAGGATATCGTGCGGTGACGCGCAAACGAAACGCGGAGATCGAGGGGCTATTAGGACTGCTCTATGCCCTCGCGCTCATCCACACGGGCGACCGCAAACAGATCGAGGCGGCGAAGCTGTTTCTGCGACGCCACCTGCGCAAAGGCCAGGATGTGCACGCAACGTCCGCCTTGCTCCATCTCGCCGAGGAATCCCTGGGTGAGGCAACACCTTGCCGGGAGAACAACTTCTTCGAGTATTTCGTTTCCGATGTCCACCCCCCGCTGGATTCCATTCTGATCCATCTCGTCTTGTGCTGGCATGACGACCCCGAATCCACCGAGTCGGCGGTAGTGCTGGAGCGCCAATTCAGCAAAGCGGTGGCGGGCGGTTACCCATGGCTGGCTGCTGAAACTGCGTCGGCCTTGCTTCTGGTGAAACCGAATCACCAGAGATGCGCACAGTTTGCCAAGAACTTCTACGAGCAGACCGGGATGAAGCCGATGTCCTCGCTCATCCAGAAGCGTGAGGCTTGGGAGCGTGGACTGGAGGCGCTTGCCGCCATTGCCCAAGCTGAAGGACCCCAGACGGATGCCGGGGAACTGCGCCTCGCGTGGTGGATCACGATGTTGGATTCCAGTTGTTCTGTTGAAGCGCGCGAGGTGAAGAAGCGAAGTGGCGGATGGACGAAGGGGAAGGCGATATCGCCGAAGCGATTGAGCGCCGAAAAGGAGAAGCTCGGTTACTTGACTCCCCAGGATCGGGAAGCGTGCAGTCATATTCTTGTCGAAGTCGAGAATGGCCGGTATTACGGTTCAAGAACTTACTTCTCGTACAAATCGAGAATCCTGCTAGCGCTGGTGGGTCATCCCCTGGTGTTTTGGCACGGCGGCGGCAGCGTGGAAGTGGTCCGGGGCGAACCGGAGCTTCGGGTCGTGCGAAACGGAAAGCGGGTCGTCATCAGTATGTCGCCCTCGATTCCGGACACCACGGACGTGAGCGTGGTGAAGGAAACCGCGGCGCGAATCAGGGTCGTCGAATTCTCGGCCGCTCACCGGCGAATCGCCGGGATCCTTGGGAAGGGCTTGGAAGTGCCCGCGGAACACGAATCGCGCGTGTTGCAGGCGCTGTCGAGTGTGGCGTCCCTTATCACGATTCACTCCAACATCGGCGGGAGTCTCGAGAATGTGCCCCAGGTTCCCGCCGACGCGCGCCCGCGCGTCGTGCTCGTCCCTTCGGGCAATGGACTGCGCGTACAACTCATGGCGCAGCCCCTGGCTGGTGGCGCGTACTACCGCCCCGGTTCCGGCGGCGAGACAGTCATGGCCGAGGTGAACGGTCAGCGCGTGCAGACCACGCGCGACCTGGAGGCGGAAAGGAAGCTTGCCAGCGAAATCCTCACCGCTTGCCCAACCCTGGGCCGCACGGAGGAAATCGATGGCGAGTGGTTCCTGGACGACCCCGGCGAGTGCCTCGAGTTGCTGGCGGAACTGCACGAGTTGGGCGACACCGCGGTTGTGGAGTGGCCCCAGGGCGAGAAGTTGCGCGTGTCTCAGACAGCCACGTTCGCCAACCTGCAATTTCGGTTGAAGGGAAACCGGGACTGGTTCGAGGCGTCGGGGAACCTCCGCCTGGACGACGGCCGCGTTATGGACATGCGCCAACTGCTCGAACTACTGGAGCAGGCGCCCGGACGTTTTGTGCCGTTGGGGGATGGCGAGTATCTGGCGCTGACCAAGGAGTTCCGCAAGCGCCTCGATGAGTTTCGCGTCATCGCCGAATCCCAGGGGAAGACGTACCGCATTCATCCGCTTGCCGCGCCGTCTCTCGAATCCCTCGTCGATAGCGCGGGGGAATTCAAGGCCGACGACGTATGGAAGAAGCACATCGAGCGTTTCCGCGAAGCGCAAACGGTCGATGCGGCTGTGCCCTCCACGTTTCGCGCGACCTTGCGCGACTACCAGGCCGAAGGGGTTCAATGGCTCACCCGCCTCGATTACTGGGGCGCCGGAGCCTGCCTGGCCGACGATATGGGATTGGGCAAGACGGTACAGGCGCTGGCGTTCATCCTCTCGAAGGCGGCCGAGGGCCCCGCGCTCGTTATCGCGCCAACGTCGGTCTGCATGAACTGGATTGACGAGGCCCAACGCTTCGCGCCTTCACTGAACGCGGTCCTGTTCGGTCCTGGAGATCGGCAGACCTCGCTCGAATCGCTCGGACCGATGAATCTCCTGGTTTGCAGCTACGGCCTGCTATACCAGGAGGAAGAGAGACTTGCCGCGCGGCAGTGGCGCATCGTGGTCTTGGACGAGGCCCAGGCTATCAAGAACGTCGCAACGCGCCGATCGAAGGCTGCCATGAATCTGCAGGCGGACTTTCGCCTCATCACGACCGGAACGCCCATCGAAAATCACCTCGGGGAACTGTGGAACCTGTTCCGCTTCATCAACCGCGGTCTGCTGGGTTCTCTGGATCAGTTCAACGCGCGCTTCGCCAATCCCATCGAACGGCGGCAAGATCGCGAAGCGCGCAATCGTCTGAAGCGCATCATTCAGCCATTCGTTCTGCGCCGGGTCAAGGAAGACGTGCTCGAAGAGCTGCCCGCACGCACCGAAATCCTGCTGCACGTCGAGTTCAGTGATGAAGAAGCGGCGTTCTATGAGGCGTTGCGGCAGCAAGCCATTGACAAGCTGGCCAAATCGGATGGAAACGCGGGCCAGAAGCATTTGCAGATACTGGCAGAGATCATGCGACTGCGCCGCGCATGCTGCAACCCGCAACTCGTATCCCCGGAGATGGCCATTCCAAGCACCAAACTCTCGGTCTTTCTCGATCTGGTGGACGAACTGGTCGAGAACCGCCACAAGGCGCTGGTCTTCAGTCAGTTCGTGGACCACCTCAGTATCCTGCGCGGGGCACTCGACGCGCGCGGCATCGCATATCAATACCTCGACGGGTCCACCCCGCAGCGGGAACGAAAACGGAGGGTCGACGCGTTCCAGTCCGGGGAGGGCGACCTGTTCCTTATCAGTCTCAAGGCCGGAGGTTTGGGCCTCAATCTCACCGCCGCCGACTACGTTATCCACATGGACCCGTGGTGGAATCCCGCAGTCGAGGATCAGGCTTCGGATCGGGCCCACCGCATCGGCCAGCAACGCCCGGTCACTATCTACCGGCTGGTCACGAAGGACACTATCGAGAGCAAGATTGTGGCGCTCCATAGCCAGAAGCGAGATCTCGCTGACAGCCTTCTTGAAGGCGCGGAAATGACTGGCAAGATGTCCGCGGAGGAATTGCTGGCCTTATTACAGGGAACCCTTTAGCAGTTCCGCACGGCCGTCCAGACCAGGAGGCAGTGCCCTCACTGGTTTCACCGTTTCCATGTCCAGCGATTCCGCCACGCCCTACTCCGGGATGCCTGAATCGGGGCAGTTGATCGGGGCAGTTGAAAGTCGCCCCGGCTTAGGCTACCCTGCTAATGCGTGCCGTATCGGGGTCCGTGTCTGGGTAGGGAACGGGCTGCGGCGCGCATAGGATGATGGCACCCGGTTCTGGGGCAATCCAACGGGGTGCCGGAGTGGAGATAGCGTTTGCCGCCTTGCCCGGCAGACGGTTGCCCTGAGGGGGAAGGGTGTAACCGTCCAGGTTGCAAGGACGCGAAACGGCTTGTGCCAGCGTTGTCGCGTGTACCCGTGCCTGATGATGGCTGGGCCCGTGGATTGGGGTCCGAATAAGCTAGGTGGCCAGCCGGAGGGCGCCGTACTGAGACAGGTGATGTGTCGTGTCCATTCTTAAGAGACATGCCGGATTCTTGACTCTTACCCTGGTTGCGTTTGACAGCGGATGCGCGCTCGTCGCCGCCCTGATTGCGTCCCACATGGTGATGCCCGCAGACGGTTCGCGCACCCTCGTGCAGACCCTGCTGGACCATCGGCTCTATGTGCTGGGCTTCATGGTGGTGTGGTATTTGGCCGCCGGGGACCAACGGCTCTTTGTGTCCCACCGGGGCGACAGCCTGGTCTCTCAGCTTGTGTCGATCATCAAGGCGCTGGCCGTATCCTTGGCGGTGACGGCGGTGCTCATCTTGTTTCTGAGCCGCCACGCAGTGGACCGCCAGTTCTTGCTGTACTTCGGGGGTGCGAGCGCAGTCCTTATACTGGGATTCAGGACCATTCTTCGCCTGTTCCTCTGGAGCATCCGGCGGCGCGGGTACAACTTCCGGCAACTGCTGATCATCGGTGGGAATCCCCGGTCGGCCCATTTGGTGGAAGTAATCGCTTCGCATGGTCAGTACGGGTATCACCTTGCGGGCCTTCTGGATGACGACCCTGAACGCGCCAAGCACCTCGAGAAGTACAAGATTCCCTATCTGGGACCCGTCAAAGAGCTTGAGAACGTGTTGCTCAGTCACGTCATCGACGAAGTCTACGTGTGTCTGCCTGTTCGAAAATACTACAGTGAAATCACCAGCGTCGCGCACCTGTGCGAAGGCGTCGGGGTATCGGTCCGCATGTTCGCGGATCTGTTTCCACTGCGCGTGGCCACGCGTCAAATCTACCAGTTGGAAGATATCCCGCTGCTGTCCCTGTCCACGATTCCGGAGGCCTTTGCGCAGTTGGCGCTCAAGCGCGCCATCGACATGGCGGTTTCGGGACTTTTCCTCCTGGCGGTTGCGTGGTGGCTGTTCCCTATTATCGCCTTGATCATCAAGCTGGATAGCAAGGGACCGGTCTTCTTTCTGCAAGACCGGGTGGGCTTGAACCAGCGCCGCTTCAAGTGCATTAAGTTCCGCTCGATGGTGGTCAACGCGGAGGAACTCAAGGCGCAGCTCGCGGCGTTGAACGAGGCCGACGGACCCGTCTTCAAAATGCGGCGCGACCCGCGCATGACACGCGTGGGACGTTGGATTCGCAAGTTCAGCATCGACGAGATGCCCCAGATCGTGAACGTCTTCCTTGGCGATATGAGCCTGGTGGGACCGCGCCCGCCGGTCCCCGCCGAAGTCGAGAAGTACACTTGGGACCAGCGGCGCCGCCTGAGCGTACGCCCAGGAATCACCGGCCTGCAGCAGGTGAGCGGGCGCAGTGATGTCGACTTCGACGACTGGGTGGAACTGGACCTCGCCTACATCGACAACTGGTCCTTGATGGAGGACATCCGGATTCTGTTCCGGACCTTCCAGGTCGTCCTCCAGGCCAAGGGCGCGGCGTGACCTCTCCAGAGGATCCCGAACCCTCACCGGCGTCCGCCAAGGGCGCCGTGACGGGGTGGCTCGGCGATTTCAGCTTCGTTTTTGGCGCGCGTATTCTCTCCAGCGCATTTACCTTCCTCACCATCGTGCTCGCAGGCCGCGCGTTGGGCCGCACGGCATACGGCGAACTGGTCATCCTCCTCTCCCTGATGAAGGTCGCGGCGGAACTGGTGGGGCCCGCGCTGGACACGGCACTCGTACGCTTCGGAGCGGGCGCGGCAAAGGGCGAGCAAGATGCCGCTCTTCCATACTTCAGCTACATTCTGCGCCTGAAACTGTGGCTGGCGGGCGCGATATTGCTGTTCGGCGCCGCGGGCGCGGTTCCACTTGCGCAGTTGTTATCACCTCATGGAATGGGCGGCGCCTTTCATCCCATAGTGGTCGCACTCGCGTCTGCAGGAGCCTCGGCGACGGTCTTGTGGGCATATGCCCAAAGCTGCTTCCAAGCCCAGCAACAGTTCGGACTTTACGCCGGCCTCGAGTTAATAACCGCTCTCCTGAGGCTTGCGCTTGTGGCCATGCTGGTCTACTCGGGGAACGCCTACGCCGTGTATCTGCTGGCCGCCTACGCAGTCGCGCCCGCAGTCTCCGCATTGGCCGTGTGGCGCCGCACGCCGGTAAGATTCCCTATCCTGGCGAACGTCTCGACGGCAATTTGTGAAGATGTGCTTCGCTTCGCGAAGTGGACGCTCGCCGCATGCCTGCTCACGAGCCTTTTCCAGCGTGCGGATGTGTTTCTCCTCGTCTTCTGGGGAGTATCTTCCGCGGCCCTCGGCGACTACGGCGCCGCCGTCCAGCTCACCCTTGCGGGGGATCTGGTCATCTTGACGCTCTTCAACGTGTTGCTTCCCAAAACCAGTGGATTCACCCATACCGGCGAGTTGAGGGCATTCCTCCGCCGTTTCCGCACCCCTGCGTTCGTTTCCGTGCTTGCGGTGATCCCGATCGTTGTGCTGTCCGGGCCGCTCGTGCGCATCACCTTCGGGCCAGAGTTTGTCGGTACGGGCAAGCTCTTCTCGATTCTGCTCGTGGGCGCCGCCTTCGCCGTGGGCTGCGCGCCGGCCGGCGCCGCGCTTTACGGAATGGGACACACCCGCAGCATCGCAGTGCTCGAGTTCATCAAGCTGCTTTGCCTGGTGGCAACGGGCTCCATCGGCGCGCTCTACGCCGGTGTTTACGGAATGGCGTGGGCGGTCTCTCTTACGAAAGGCACGCTGGGGATTGCCACGTACGCGGCAGCCTACCGGGCCAGCGGCGAAGGCGCCCGGTAGACCCCACATTTGGCAGTTGCAAAGTTCCCATGCTCTCTCGAGAAAGCCATGGGCAGGGATGCCCATGCCACCTCGCCAGAAGGAGGCCGATATATTGTGGACAAATCGACGAAAATGCGCTATATAGAGGATCGGTATAGTCTGTCTGCCCGGGGTGGGCCCAGCGATTCGCGCACCGAACAGGAGTCCAGAATCCAATGACCGCCGCCACGCACCACGACGAACGAACAGGTACCCTAAACCCGCTCCTGTGGTTTCTGGTCTTCGTGCTTGGGATCGCCGTGGCCGTGGCGGTCTTGGCTTTGGGTACGAATGCGCTTCTGGGCGTTGTGGGCGTTATCCTTTTTGTCTTTTTCCTGCGCAAGCCAATTCTTGGACTCTACGTTACAACTGCGGCCCTCCTCCTCGCCGGCGTGCTCGCGGGAGCGGGCGTGTTACCCTACGGCGTTCCAAGCGCAGCGGCCAAGGCGGCCGGAGGGGCCACCATTGCCGCGTGGATTCTGAACACGCTCACGACGGGGAAACGTTTCCACTTCAGCCGCGAGGTGCTGGTAACCTTCGCCTTTGTGGCATGGGCGCTGCTGGGTATCAGCTACTCCATGACGTGGCGCATGCAGATGTCCGAATGGACCCGGTTGCTCACCGTTGCCGTGTACTTTGTCCTGGCCATCCATCTGCTGAACAGCCGCGAGAAGCTTCACACGTTCGTCGTTTTGCTGCTGGCGTGCGGCGCCATCATGTCGGCTTATGCCATCGCGCAGTATTTCGTTCCGGCTCTGCAAGCGGCAGGCGAAACGGGTATTCAAAGCATCTCGGAAGGGGCGGATGTGGCGTTTATCGACCCGGAAGGCACGGCCACGGGCGCGGCTGTCCGCGTGACGGGTGGCACGGGCCACTCCAACTGGCTGGCGTTTTCTTTGCTCTTGTTGCTTCCGCTGAATATCTACTGGTACTCGACAATGAAGCGGACCCGTGGCAAAGTGCTGGTCCTGCTGACCGTGCTGGTTGAGCTCTCCGCGCTGGTGCTGACGTTCACGCGGTTGAGCTTGGCTGTCGGGCTTGTCATTGCGTTCGTCCTGTTGGCGCGCCGCATGGTGCACTTGAATGCCTATCGCGTCTCCGCGCTGGCCGTGGCTCTGATCGTCGCGTGGTTCGTGCTGCCCACGGCCTACAAGGAACGCGTGATCGACATCACGAAGTACTCGACGAGCGAATCCAGCGCATCGCGTCTTGAATTGCAGTCGTATGCGTGGCAATACATGCAGGAATTCCCGATTGTCGGAACGGGGCTCGGCGGTTTTGGCCTGAGATTCTATGAGGAAAACTCTCCCGCCGCGGCCATGCTTCGCTGGATGCACGACGAGCTGGGTTTCAATCCGCTGTACTACGGGCCGCACAACATGTACCTCCAACTGGGTTCCGAGACCGGTACGGTGGGCCTGCTGCTGTTGGTTCTACTTTCCGTCTTCGTGTTACTTGACGCCCAACGTGCACGCAACATCCTGCGCGCCATCGGCGACACGCAATTGGCGTCGCTTGCGGAGTCTGTCACGGTCAGCATCCTCGCGTTTCTGTTCTGCTCCGTGTTTCTCCACGGCTTGCAGCAGAAGATTTGGTGGATGGTCTTCGCGGTCGCCGCGTCGTGTCTCATATGCGCACTGCGTCTTCAGCAGGAACACGAAGAACAGACCAAGGCCAGGGAACCTCAAACACCGTGATGCGTCTGGCATTCGCCGCCCTGCTGGTTACCAGTTCTTTCGCCGCCATGGCGGAACCCAATCCACCCAATGTATCCATTTCCGGAAGCGTGTGCCTGGACAACGTGGGGCACGCACCCATCCCGTATTCCTTCGTTGGCTTGATGGCGCCTGATTTCAGCATGACTGCGCATGCGACGACGGAAACGGACGGTGCCTTTCGCATCGACAACGCGCCCGCGCTGCGGGAAGGCTATCTGATGGTGCAACCTCCTCCCCAGGAGAACGCAAACGGCATCGGCGCGTATGCGGCACAGCCGCGCATCTTCATTTACCGCGGCGAGACGAAGATGGACATTCGCCTGCCCGCGGCGGGGTCCATCGTGCTCATGGCGTACAGTCCCGAAGGCGCACTCCTTCGCTGGCAAGATTTCCAGAAGCTCGGGGCGTTTGCCGGCCAATTCACCTATCTGACGGACACGGCAGATAGAACCGTGCCCGCCGTGGCGTGGCCTGCTTTCGACAGGGTGGCGCGCGATCAAGGACAGCCCAGAGAACTTGGACTACCCGCTTTGGTGACCCCGCCCGGAAAAGGTTACGTGCCTCAAGTCCTGTTCTGGGACGTGCCCGGCTATGGAAGGCTGCTCGTGCGCGCGGACAACGCGGGGAAAGGTTTTTCGATTACGGCGCCGGGCGAGACCTTGGCACTCGAACTGAACGTCGAACTCGCACGAACCGCGGTGCACGATATTCAACGCTCACGGAAAGAACCGCCGCCCGAGGCGGACGCGATCGCGGAGCAGCTTGCTGACGCGCAGCGCCAAAAGGACCCCGCAAGCAGGGCGGCGGCAGCGGACAAGGTACTCGCCGGTGCGTTACGCCTGCGAGATGACATCGTTTTTGAGCAAGCCAAAGCGAATCTGTCAACGATGCGGAGAGGATCGGTCCGCGTAGTCGTGCGCGACGCCGCGGGCAAACCGGTGTCAGGCTGCAAGGTGGCGATTCGGCAGACGTCCAGCGACTTCTTGTTTGGTGTGTTCGAGGGCAGTCCTTACGACGCCAAGGCGTTTGGGATCGCACGCGATGCGGGGTTCAATTTCGCGACGGTGCTGTTGGGATGGGATTGGACCGACACGGTGAATGGACGGCTCGACATACAGGGAATCGAGAAGACCTTTGGTTTGCGCGCGCTGCGCGATCAAGGTTTCGTGGTGAAGGCGCACGGCGTGGTTTGGCTCCAAGGCTACGGGATTCTTCCGCAACGCGCTCAAAGCATGGAACCGGACGCTCTGCGCGACGCCGTGCTTGAGCACGAACGGCTCTTGCTCGAGTCCTTAAGCGATCGCATCGGCATCTGGGAATCCATGAACGAACCCAACTCCACGAATCTACCGGGCGTGCCGCGTCCTGTCGTGCACAAGATCCTTGATGCTTCCGCCGCACAGATTGCCTGTGCGAGTGGTTCCGGGGCACTGATCAATGGCGCTCACGAAGGAGATTATGGCGGGCGGTTCTCCCTGTATGCGCTGGATGGACAGCCTCAAAATGACTGGTATCGCACGTATTCGGCATTCCTGGACGAGGCCACGAATATCGGCTCCTTGAATGAAGTGAGTATCATTGGGCTTCAGTACTATCCCGGTTTTCACTTCAACGAGAGCTTTGGCGGATTGCAGGGACCGGCCACCACGCCGGCACGGTTTTTCGATTTGCTCGATGGATATGCGCGTTTCGGGAGGGCCATCCACGTGAGCGAGTTCTCCGTGCCTTCCTCCTATGGCCAGGACTGGGTGTCGGGCTACTGGCGTGAGCCGTGGACCGAATTGACGCAAGCCGATTACGCGGAGCGTATCTACACCATCGCATTCGGACATCCCGCCTGCCATTCGATCACATGGTGGGACATCCTGGACCGGAAGTCTTCCGTAATTACCGGAGGGTTGTGTGATGCGAAAGGAGATCCCAAACCCGCGTTTACTCGCATCAAACAACTGCTTCAGCAATGGACGCGTAGCGAGGCACTGGGAGAGACGGGTGCGGATGGAAGCGTCGAGATATCCGGCTTTGGCGGGGCGTACACCGTGGAAGCATCGGTGCCCAATGCAAAGTCTGTCACGACAACGACGCGCATTCGCGAGCGCGAAATAGCCGAACTTGAGCTGACAGTGCAGGAGAAGCCTTGAAACCGCGCACCATACTCTTCCTTATTCGCAGTTGGGCCTTTGGGGGCTCGCACACCGTCGTGCTGCACCTCATGAAGCACCTCCCGCGCGACCGCTTTAACGTCGTCTGTGTGCCGTATGACACGTTCTCCGGCTCGGATGAGTTGTTCATCGAACAGGTGCGCTTGCGCGGCTTGCCGCTCGCAGAGGACCGAGTCCCCTGGAAATCGCGCAGCAACTGGAACAAAGCACGGAGCACCGTGTCGCGGCTCATCACCAAGTATCAGGCCGATCTCATCCATACCCACGATCCTCATTCCAACACGATGATCGGCATCGGGCGCTCCGCGTGGCCGTGCGCGTGCGCGGCCAGCGCGTATGGCTGGTGGGACGGCCCCTTGCCCCTGCGGCGCACGGTGTATCAATGGATCGAGCGCCAGTTCGCATTACCGCATTTCGAGCGGGTCATCACCGTTTCCGAGCACATGAAGGCGCGCATCCTGCGCGGCCCCACGCCGGAGGATCGCATCCGCATCATCCACACCGGCATCGAGCTGGACACCGTGCGCAAGGACGCGGACGGCTCCGCCTTTCGCGCGAAGCTGGGCATCCCCGCCGATGCGGTTGTGGTGGGGACCGTGAGCCGCGTATCCGTGGAAAAGGGGCATCGCTACCTGTTGGCGGCGGCGGCCAAGCTTCGCGACAGGCATCCTCATATGCGAGTCCTTATCTGCGGCGATGGGCCTGCCCGGCACGACCTGGAAGAGCAGGCGGCGCGTCTCGATCTCCGCGACCGCGTGATCTTCGCGGGTTTTATTAGCGACTTGCCCAGCGCGCTTGCGGCCATGGACATCTTCGCCCAGCCCTCGGTGGAGCAGGAAGGATTTCCTACGTCCGTGCTTGAGGCGCAGGCCGCCGGACTCCCCGTCGTGGCATCGGATATCGGCGGCACGCACGAGACCATGCAGTCAAATGCGACCGGTTTGCTGGCGCGCCCCCGCGATCCATCTTCGCTCGCGGAAGCGTTAGCGGCCCTGATCGAAAACCCGAAGCGACGTGCTGCCATGGGAGCCGCAGGCCGCGAATGGGTGGAATCCCAGTTCACGCTGGAACGCATGATCGACCAAGTGATCGAAACCTATGAAGAAGCCATTGACGTACACAACCGGCGCGCGTGAGTCTTCGCGCCGCACCCACGGACAGCCATGCGCGTAGGCATTGACGCCCACGCGATCGGCACGCGCGCGGGTGGCAACGAAACCTACATGCGCGAGCTGCTCCACGCCCTCCGCGAGCATGGGGGGGAGGACGAGTACGTCGCGTTGGTGAATCGGGGTCTTGATCCCGAGATGACCGGTGAACTCGAGTGCCGGGGGCTTCCCGGGGTGCCCTCGATCTTACGTGTGCCGCTGGTCCTTCCCTGGGTCGCGTCGCGGACGCGCCTGGATCTCCTGCACACGCAATACATCGCGCCCCCGTATTGCCCGTGTCCCTGCGTGGTCAGCGTCCACGATATCGGCTGGGTCAAACACCCGGATCTGTTTCCAGCGCTAATGCGCAGGCGCATGGAATTGCTTATCCCCGGCACCCTGCGCCGGGCCGCGCGGGTCTTCGTGTTGACCGACGCCATCAAGCGCGAGATTGTGGACACGTACAACGTTTCGCCCGAGCGCATCGATACCGTATCCCCCGCGGTCGATCCCCGCTTCTTCATCCCGCCGGAGCAGGACCGCATCGAAGCGCTCCGCCGGAAATACAGTCTGCCGGAATCCTATGTGCTCTATATGGGCGCATTGCAGCCCAGAAAGAACGTGGCAAGACTTGCCACGGCCGTCGCGCGCCTGCGCGAGCGGGGCTTTCCGCATGCGCTCGTCATCGCGGGTGAACGAACCTGGATGTACGGCGAGACCCTCGCCGCTATCGAGACCCTGCGCTTGCGAGATCGACTTGTCTTCACGGGCTACGTGGACGGAGTGGACCTCCCCGCTCTGATTCGCTCAGCGGACGCGTTCGCATACGTCTCGCTGTATGAGGGCTTTGGCCTTCCCGCTCTCGAAGCGCTCGCGTGCGGGCTCCCCGTTCTGGCGTCAACCGACCCGGCCATACAAGAGGTCGTCGCGGATGCCGCGCACACCTGCGACCCATTCGATGTGGACGCGATCACGGACGGCCTCGCCCGCATCCTCGAGGATCAGGTGTATGCCGATGGCCTGAGGGCGGCCGGCCCGCGCCGTGCCGCTGTCTACACCCGCACGGCCATGGCCGCCGCCGCCATGACGGGCTACCACAGGGCGTCTTGACGCTAGCTTGAACTGACGGACTTGTTGCGACCCACAAATAGAAGTCAGCTTCCTTCGGCGATTTTCTGGGACATCTCCCCAGTGTCAAATTATCAAAACCCGCCTACCCCGGAAGATAGTTGAGAAAATCTCGAATGTTGTCTATAATTTATTCGCAAGGACGAATTGGATGCTTTACGGTAAACACAATATCTTGTATACTTTCCTTGTTGTGCTTGTATATATTGTCGCGACAGGGATCTTCTGGCAGCTTCTCGTATCATGCGCTTCTGGCAGCGGGAGGCGAAGCGGGGCATTGTGTCCCGCCGTGCGACGCCCGGATGGAGCGAGCAGGGGATTGGCATGAAACCGCGCATCGCGCAGGGGATGAGGATCGCGTTTCTGGGAACGCGCGGCATTCCTGCGAACTATGGCGGTTTCGAGACGTTCGTCGAGGAGGTGGCGGTGAGGTTGGCGGAACGTGGTCATACGGTCACGGCATACTGCCGCAGCTCGCATTACACCGAGCACCCGCAGGCGTATCGTGGGGTGCGTCTCGTGCACCTGCCCACCATCCACACCAAACACCTGGACTCCATGTCGCACACGTTCTTGTCTACCATCCATATGGTCTTCGACGGGACCGACGTGGGCTGTTATTGCAGTTCCGGGAACAGCGCGTTCACGTGGCTGGCCCGCCTGTGCGGGGTGAAAGTTATCCTCAACACCGACGGCCTCGAATGGGAGCGGGCGAAATGGAACCGGCTCGCCAAACAGTACTTCAAGTTCGCGGAATGGGTTGCCGCCAAGTTCTCGCACGTGCTGATCGCGGATTCGCGCGTCATCAAGGAATACTACAAGCGCCGCTTCAACCGCGACACAACATTTGTCGCCTACGGTGCCGACATTCTTGAACGCGGGTACCGGCAGGATCTCCTGCAACAGATTGGTGTCGAGCCGGAGAAGTACTTCCTCTTTGTAAGCCGCCTCGAACCGGAGAACAACGCCCACTTATTGGTCCAGGCCTATGAAGGCGTGCGTACGGATATGAAGCTGCTGGTGGTCGGCGGCGCTCCCTTCGCGGATGAGTACATCCGCGAACTGAAATCCACGCCCGACCCGCGCATCCAGTTTCCAGGGGCCCTGTATGGAGACATTTACCGGGCCCTGCAAGCCAACGCTTACGCCTATGTGAACGCGATGGAAGTCGGCGGAACGCACCCCGCCATTCTGGAAGCTATGGGTGCCGGGAACTGCGTCCTCGTCAGTGATATCTCGTACAACGTGGAAGCGGTGGCCCACGCGGGCGTGCCGTTCCGCAGCGGCGATGTCAATGACCTGCGGCAAAAGCTCCAGTACCTGGTGGACAACCCCGCCGAGGTGATGCGATTGGGGAAAGTAGCTGTCGAGCGGGTGTCGGCCGAATACGATTGGGATCGGATCACAGACGACTATGAGCGGATCTTCACAGAAGTCCTCGCGTGAGCGCGAGACCCTCGCGATGGACCCCGGTGTCATCGACCGGATCGGTCTGACGCGATACCGCTTACTGAAGCTGTGGATCCGCGACGTGAATGGAGCGTTTGATGAAGCGTTCGGGAGATACGTGGACGAGCGTTGCACGCTCCTGGACGCGGGCTGCAGCCGCGGCGATCCCGATCTACCCGCGATTGGCCGCGCAGGTTATTCGCTGGGATGCGACGTGGACATGGCCGGTCTCCGCGCCAACAAACTGGCCCAGGGCCGGGTCTGCGCACCGCTGGACGCTTTGCCGCTGCGTTGCGGGAGCATCGATGTCATCGTCTGCAAGTTCGTCATCGAGCACGTGGCGGCGCCGCTGCACGTCTTCCGCGAATTCTGGCGTGTGCTCCGTCCCGGGGGAATCGTGGCCATCCTGACGCCCAACAGCCACAGCGTTTTCGCCCTCTTGTCACGCCTCATTCCTCATGGGGTGAAGCGGTGGGCCAAGAAGTGGCTGTTCGGCGGTCACGAGGAGGACACCTTCGAGACGTTGTACCGGGCCAACACGCCACGGCGCTTGAGCCGCCTCATGGCGGAAGCCGGTTTTCGCGCAACTCGACTCGACATGCTGGCGGGCATGTGGGCCTTCTTCATCTTTAACGAACCTTTGGCCCGGGTGGTCCGGGCGGCGGAACGGCTCCAGATGCGCGTGCCCGGCTTGCGCCGGACGTGCACCCACATGATGGGCGTCTGGCAGAAACCACTTGGTACAGAGGCTAGGTAGCCATGGATTGGACAGGCAGACCAGTATTGGTGACGGGCGCAGGCGGCTTTATAGGAAGCCACCTGTGCGAGCGTCTGATCGGCATGGGCGCGAAGGTGCGCGCCGTCGTTCACGGCAACATGCGCGGCAGCATCGGACACCTGGCGGCCTTGCCGGCCGATGCCTCGCATCACCTTGAGATCTGCGGGGGCAACCTGCGCGATGGCGCTTTCGTGCGCGAGGCGACCATGGGGATAGACACCGTGTTTCACCTCGGCGCGATTACGAGCGTCGCGTACTCGTATGCCAATCCTGAAGAAACCATGATCACCAACGTCTTCGGCACGCTCAACGTGTGCAGCGCGGCGCGTCACGAGCACGTCCGGCGGCTGGTCCATACCTCCTCGGCGGGAGTCTACGGGGCGACCAAAGCCGGAGAACCGATCTCGGAAACACATCCTCTCGCTGCCCATAACCCGTACACCGCGTCCAAGCTGGCGGCGGATTTCACGGTCGAGAGTTTCTATCTCTCATACGACCTGCCGGTGGCCATCTGCCGCATCTTCAATGTGTATGGCCCCCGAGTGGGCCGTTTCCTGGTCATTCCCACGATCATTCTTCAATTGATGCGGGGCAACGAACTGCGCCTTGGAGACCTGACGCCCTCGCGCAACTTCACGTACATCGATGATATCGTCACTGCCTTCATTCGCATGGCCGAAGAAGAGTGTGTCATGGGCGAGGTCGTCAACTTCGGCTCGACACGCGTGGTGACGGTGGGCGAACTGGCGCAGATCATCGCCAACCTGATGGGTAAGAACGTGACGGTGTTGACGGATGCGGAGCGGTTGCGCCCAAAACGTAGCGAGATTCTGCGCGTGGAAGCGGACAGCACAAAAGCACGAACGCTCCTGGGGTGGGAACCCCAGATCGAACTTGAGGAAGGGCTCCGGCGGACCATTGACTGGGTGACCGGCGGAGGCTACACGGATGCGCCATACCACCACGGATAACGCGCATGGATGCCGCCGCGGATGAGCGCGGGCCGGTACCAGGGCGTGATTCTTGCCGCGGGTCACGGCTCGCGGATGGGCCCGTTTGGGGCGCTGTACCCCAAGCCGATCGTGCCCATCTGCAACCGTCCCCTTCTCGCGTATCAACTCGACTACATGCGCGAGGTGGGCATCGAAGAAGTCTTCGTGGTCATCGGCCACCTGGGACATCGCATCACCCAGGTGCTCGGCGACGGCTCCCAGTCTGGGGTGCGCATCGAGTACGTCGAACAGCAGCAGCGGCTCGGCATTGCCCACGCCCTGGGCCAACTCGAAACCCTTCTCGACCGCCCGTTTCTCCTGATGCTCGGCGACATTTTCTTTGAGATTTCCGACATACGGAGTATGATGAAGGAGATGGAAGTCCATGGCGCGGCGGCGGTTCTCGCGGTGAAGGAAGAAACCGACGTCGAAGCAGTGAAGAGGAACTTCGCCGTGTTGCTTCGTGACGACGGGACAGTCAGGCGCGTCATCGAAAAGCCACGCCATGTGCCGAACATGCTGAAAGGCTGCGGTCTGTATCTCTTCGACCTGCCCATCTTCGATGCGATTCGCCGCACGCCCAGAACCTCGATGCGCGACGAGTATGAAGTGACCGACTCCATTCAAATCCTCATCGACTATGAGTACAAAGTCCGGGTGTCCCCCACGGTGCTTTGGGACGTGAATCTGACCTACGCGCATGATCTCATCACCTGCTGCGTGCATCAGCTCCGCAAAGAGAATCGCGTGAGCATCGTTGGACGCGACTGCAGTCTTGCCGAAGGAGTGGCGTTGAAGGATTCGGTGATTGGCGACCGGGTGAGTATCCGCCGGCCCGCATTGCTGGAACGCTGCGTGGTGCTATCGGGAGTGACGCTGGAAGATGAACGCAACTACCAGGACACCGTTATCGCGCCGCCGCCGCGGGGCAAGAGCCTGCCCAGCTTCTTTCAGGAGCGTCGCCATGATTTGTCGTGAGCGCCGGCATATCGCGTTTCCCGTGCACCTTGTGTGCATCGCAACCTTAGGGTTGTTCGCCGCGGGAGCGGATGAAATCCGGTACCACGGACTTCCGCTTGATGAAAACCACCAGCTTATCATCGAAGAAACCCAAGGCCTGTGCAAAGTGGGCTATATCGAGCGGTCGCGCAGCACCGGCCCGGATCTGGTCGATGTCGCGCCTTCGACCCCGGGTGTATCCCCACGCGTGACCAGCCCCCCGAAGTTCTTGGTGCAGGTCTACGCGGAGGTCCTGAAATCATCCGCGCCCAACTACCTCCAGAACCCCGGAGAATGGTACCGCATTACTTTTGAAACGCTGGAATTGGATCCAGCTTACGCCGCCAAGATGGAAGTTTCCGCCGCCAAGGCGCGTGATGCGGTCTACTACTTGTTTCAGCACCTGAGCATCCAGGCGTCGGGGATAGACCGTGAAGCGCTGGATGCGGCCGCGCCTCTGGTGACGGAAATCTTCAAGGAAGCCCGCCGGCTTCCCGCCGAGATCTACACCAGCGTGCTGGAAAGCCGCACGGGCGCGTTCCGCATCACGCCCCGCACGCGCCAGCGCCGGAAGATAGAGCCTTCCCAAACCTTCGCGCCCGAACTCCAGGCCCAGAAGCCGGAGCTGGGAGCGGCGGAGCGCAAGAAGGCACAGCAAGCGTTGCCGGAACGGGCGGTGAAGCCGGGTGAGATTAGCGGCCCATCACCAGACCGCCGAATCGCGCGGCCGCCCGTGGAGCCCACGGGGGCAGATATCGAGGAAGGCGAATCCTCGCAGGAGTGAGGCCGGGAGAATGGCCCTGGCACACCGGGTCCGGACCCGCCGGACAAAGCGTGGGAACATGATGTGGCAAGAACCAGGCGGACGAGGAGGCGCATGGGTATGAAAGTAAAAGGACTTGGGAGACTCGCATGGGTCGCCTGCACACTGCTGACCGTGCTGGCCGCGGGATGCGCGACCACGGAGAAAACCGTGCTCGTGGACCCCGCAGGCACTGACCAGGAGGTCAACCAGGAAGAAATCGCGGAACTGAGCGGCATTGACAACGCGTACCTGTGCCAGGTGGGCGACAAGCTCAATGTGTCGTTCCGGGTACGCGACTACCGCGAAGGGGAGATACCCCAGGACTACCGCATCGAAGTCGGCGACCAGATGGAAGTGCGCCTGACGGCCCCCATGGGCGATACGGCCGACTACAAGATCGACGTAGGCGACCTAATCGGTATCAGCTTCCTGAACAACTGGCCCCTGAATTCAAACCGCACCGTTCGCCCGGATGGCTACATCACAATGCCCGAAGTGGGCGATGTGAAAGCGGCGGGCCTCACCGCCGTCGAGCTGAACCGGAAACTCACCAACCTCTACGCCAAGACGGGGATCATCGAAGGCGAACCCCGCATCACGGTAAACGTGGACTTCGCGAACCCGGACCGCCTGGAGAGCATGAGCCGCGACGTCGTGGTGCGGCCGGACGGGGCCATCCTCATTCCGTCGATCAAGAAAGACGTGCGGATTGCCGGCCTGACCGTCGCCGAGGCCGGTGCCGCCATCAAGGCGGAAGCCGCCAAGGTGTTGCGCAACACACCCGAGGTGACGCTCGTCGTCTTCCCCTTCGTGAATACGGCGTTGACAAGCCTGAACGGCCTCTACACAGTGCGTCCCGACGGGCGAATCTCGCTGCCGAAAATCGGCGAACTGCAGGTAGCCGGCTATAGCGTGGAAGAGACGCGCAAGACCATCAATGACATGGCGTCCTCCATCATCTTCAACGAAGTGGAAGCGTCCGTCGATCTCGCCAGTGCGACAGGTTCGCGCATCTACGTGGGCGGCGAAGTCGGCGTCAACGGCGTGTTTCCCCTGGACGGCGCGCCCACCGCGTTGCAGGCGATCATGATGGCCGCCGGCCCCAACAACAATTCCCGTTTGAACAGCGTGCTGGTCATCCGGCGCAATCCGAACGGCAAGCCGTTCGTGTTCAAGACCAACCTCGCCAAGGCGTTGCAGGGACACACAGAGAACGACATTCCCCTCCGCGCCTTCGATGTGGTCTATGTGCCCAAGAAACCCATCTCCAAGGCCAATCTCTTCGTTGAGCAATACATCGAGGAGATTGTACCCTTCGACAACACGCTGGGCGTGTCGGGCACGTACTATATGAACACGCAGAAAATCAATTCCAAGAGCAGAAACAACAGCTTCAACTCCGGAGTAACCTTGATTCCGGGCAGTGCGGCCAACAGCATTGTCGGCGGCATCGTCGGTCAATAGCACGGTCCGGAAAAGGGCGGTACACGTGAACGCTAAGCGACACCGATCAGCCGGAGAAACCGGAAGGCCAGCGCGCCCGGCGTTCACGGCACTGCGGGAGAGAGGACACTAAGATGGATCAACGGCAGCTATTCCTGAGAGATGTACTGACCATCCTCTTCAAGCGGAAGGGACTGATCGTCCTCTTCGCGGTGGTGGTCATCGCGGGCGTGTTCGTGGGCAACATGCTATGGCCGAAGACCTTCGAGTCCACGGCCAAACTGCAGTTGCTGCGCGGGCGCGAAACCCTCCAGCCGACAACACCCCTGACGGACTCCGTGTCTACACCCTTGATCTCCATGACCAAGGAAGACGTGAACTCGGAAATTCAGATGATCTACAGCGACGACGTGCTTCGCGCCGTCGCGCAGGACTTGCAGTTCCAGGCACAGGCAGGCCCGGTGGGGCAGTTGCGCGACACGCTGGTCCGCATCCTGACAATGTCCCCCGGCGAAGAAGCCGATGCGCGCAAGATCGCCGTGCTCCGCGGCGCAATTTCGGTGAAGCAGGTGAAGGACTCCTATACCATGGAGTTATTCTGCCGCTGGCCGGACCCTGCGCAGGCCCAGCAAATCCTTCAGCTCGTGATTGACAAGTACAAGCTGAAGCACAATGAGGTGTTCTCGACTCCTGCTGCCGCCGACGAGGTTTTCACCGGCAAGACGGAAGAAATCCGCGCGGAATGGAGCGGCGCCCAGCAGAAGCTGCGCACGTTCCGGGAAACCAACAACGTCTACGGCCTGGAAGAAGAGCGCGATCTGGTGCTGGAGCAATACACCAAGGCCAAGAAGCTCGCGCTTCAGCTCGAACAATTGGAAACTGTCACCGAGGGGGCGTCACCTACCGCATCGGGTGACGAGGCCATCATGGCCACACTCGGGCGGGAAACCGAAAGCACGGTGATCACGGAGTTGCGCCTGCGATTGCTCGAACTGATGCTCCGCCGGAATGAGATCATGCAGTCGAAGGGACCCAATCATCCCGACTCCATCAGCATCAACAATCAGATCGAGCAGGCGCTCGAGCGGCTCAAGAACGCCATCGACATTTCCGTGCAGTCCACCAACGAGCAGATCGCGCAGTTGGAGGACCGGCTGAAGCAGTTGAACAACGTGATTGACGAACATGACGCGCTGGTGGAAGAGGCCAAGATCAAGCAGGACGCCTACGTGTTCTTCGCGGAACGCGTGCAGGAAGCCCGCGTCAATTCCGTGCTTTCCGATGCCGGCATCAACAACATCACGGTCGTCTCCCAGCCGAGTCTTCCAACTTCCCCGATCCGCCCGCGCAAACTGTTCAACCTGCTGCTGGGTGTCATCGTGGGAATCGTGGGCGGCGTGGCCCTGGCCTTCTTCTTCGACTACCTCGACCACGGCATCAAGACCCCCGAAGACATGGAGCACTACCTCGGCGTGGCGCCGCTGGCATCCTTCCTGCGCTCTCATGGAGAGAAGCTGGACCCGGCCGAGGTCCAACGTCTGAGCGCCATACTCGATGCCGTGCACAGCGACAGGCACCTTCAGATTATCGAGGTGGCCAGTTCCGTGCCAGGTGAAGGAGGCAACCGCGTCGCGCGTGCCCTGGCAGAAGTCAGTGCCGACGATCCCGCCGGCCCGACGCTCCTCATCGACCTTTCAGGCGACGGCATCAAGGAAGCACCCAGCGGGCGAGGAATCGTCGACCTCGTCATGGACGGCGGCCAGCTCGAGGATTGCGTGTCGAGCGTGGGCCAGCTCTATGTGATGGGCCGGGGCTCCCAGAAGGACATCCCCACGTACGTGTGGAAATCGGAAAAGATGAAGGCCCTGCTGGACGAGATGCGCCAGCGGTTCATCCGCATTATTTTCTACACGCCGCCCGTGCTGCGCTCCGGCGAGGCCGTCAACCTCGCGCGCCTTGCCGACGGCATCGTCGTGGTGGTCAAGTTTGACAGCACCCGGCGCGAAGTCGTGATGCGCGCCATGGAACTGCTCGCGGAGGCAAAAGGACGCGTGTTGGGCGCCGTCCTCACGGACCGCAAACAGATCATCCCGTCTGCCGTTTACAAGCGCATCTAGCGCGGCCGGCGCACAGTTGGCGCGGCCGGTTCGGGCTCAAGCCCCGGACCGGCCGCTTTTACGTTCTCCGCGGCGTCTGTATACTGGCCACATGCCGCACAATGAGTATCCGTGTTATCTCGCGGGAAGACCGGTCGCACCTAACTATGACCTGGAAGTCACGGACAAGTACACGGGTCGTGTCGCCGCCCGTGTGCCTCTCGCTGACGCAGCCATGATCGACCGCGCCATTGAAGCCGCCGTCAAGGCCGCTGAACCCATGCGGCGCCTTGCCGCCTTCGAGCGGCGCGACATCCTACTCCACTGCACATCGCAGTTCTCGGAGCGCAAGGACGAACTCGCGGAGGTCCTATGTATCGAGGCGGGCAAGCCCATCCGCGACAGCAGGGGCGAGGTCGCGCGGCTCATCGATACGTTTCGCACCGCCGCCGAGGAAGCCACCCGGATCATTGGAGAAGTACTTCCGCTGGACATATCGGCGCGGGCCAGGAACTACCACGGCATGTGGAAACGGGTGCCGATTGGCCCCTGCTCGTTCATCTCGCCGTTCAACTTCCCTCTGAATCTTGCCGCGCACAAAGTAGCCCCCGCCCTCGCGGCGGGCTGCCCCTTTGTGCTCAAGCCGGCCAGCCGCACCCCCATTGGCGCTTTGCTCATCGGCGAAGTCCTCGCCGGTGCGGGCCTGCCCGATGGCGCCTTCTCTGTTCTTCCATGTTCGCGCGATGATGCGGAACTCCTCACCACCGACGAGCGTCTCAAGCTGCTCAGCTTCACGGGTTCACCGGAAGTGGGATGGGACCTGAAAGCACGGGCGGGCCGCAAGAAGGTCGTGCTGGAACTTGGCGGCAATGCCGCCTGCATTGTTGACGAGGACTGGGATCTCGACGACGCGGTCGCGCGCATCATCATCGGCGCGTTTTACCAGTCCGGCCAGAGTTGCATCAGCGTTCAACGTATCCTGGTCCACGAGTCCGTTTACGAAGCGCTGAAGCAGCGCCTCGTCTCTGCGACACGCGCACTCAAGATGGGCGACCCGCACGAAGAGGATATCTTTATTGGGCCGATCATCTCCGAGGGCGAGGCGATCCGCATCGAGCAATGGATCCGTTCCGCGCTAGAAGCCGGGGCCACGCTCCTGTGCGGGGGAAACCGCGACGGTGTCATGGTTGAGGCCACGCTCCTCGAAGACGTGCCGCAAGACCAGCCTGTTTCATGCCAGGAAGTCTTCGGCCCAGTCGCGGTCCTGTCAAAGTTCCGCGATTTCGACGATGCATTGGCCCGGGTGAATGACAGTGCGTACGGCCTGCAGGCGGGCGTATTCACGCGCGACCTCTACAAGGCACAACGCGCCTGGGACGTGCTGGAAGTGGGCGGCGTCATCATTGGCGACGTGCCCTCGTGGCGGGTAGACCACATGCCCTACGGCGGCGTCAAAGAAAGCGGACTTGGCAGAGAGGGCATCCGCTTTGCTATCGAGGACATGACCGAGATTCGCCTGATGGCAATCCGCACACCCTGAGAACCCGCTTCGGGAAGATTCCTCCGTTCCAAAACGTTCCCTGACGTAATCCTTTTGCACAGAGCGGGCCAACAGGGAGACCGCGCAAGTCCATGGCATTTCTGGTGTTCAGTTGCAGCCTCAATCCGCGAAGCCGGAGCCGTGTCCTGGCTCACGGCGCCGTCACCCGCCTCGAAGCCCACGGCGCCGATGCCGAGTTCATCGACCTGCAAGAGTTGAGCCTGCCTTTGTGTGACGGCGCTTCCTCACAGCGGCATTCCAGCGTGGCGGAGCTGCGCCGCCGCATCGTGGAATGCGACGGCGCGCTCATCGCAACGCCCGTCTATAACTTCGATGTCAACGCCGCGGCCAAAAACCTCATTGAACTCACCGGCGACGCCTGGAGTGACAAGGTTGTGGGCTTCCTGTGCGCTGCCGGCGGTCAGACGAGTTTCATGGCGATCATGGGTCTTGCAAACAGCATGATGTTGGACTTCCGAAGCATCATCGTGCCGCGATTCGTCTATGCCACCGAAGCGGATGTTGTGGGGGAACAGATTGCCGACGCGAGAACATTGGAACGCCTCGACGAAGTCGTCTCAACCCTGGTACGTCTCGCCCGCGCGATCAATCCGGTGCCGCACGGCTCTTGAGGACCGCTTCGTTTTCGGGCTCCGCCCGGGGCCCTTCTCCTCAAGCTGCGCGCAGATCTTCCGGAGCGAGCGGGTCACGGCCCGGTGAACCGAGCTGGCATTCGTGCCGGTCTTTTCGCCTGCTTCCCGGTAGGTAAGGCCCTCGAAGAAATAGAGTTCCATGCAACGCCGCTCCCGTTGCGTGAGGCGGCGCCCCATCTGCCGGCGCACCCACGCGAGCAGTTCGGCCTTGCGCTTGCCCCATTCGAGTCCCGCCTCAATCTCTTCCGGAGTTTCAAACCATGCGCCCCGTGAATTCTCGAAAAGGTGAAGGGCTTCGGGTCCCATCAGAATCGCGTTGCGTCCCGCCCGTGTTCTGTCTCGCATTTTCATTTCCTCCAGTCGTGATGCTGCACGCCGCCCCGAGGTCCTGATTGCCTCCGGGTGTACCTTCACGCTACGGGAAGACTAACGGAATGACTTTTGCTGCGATTGCGTATGCTCTGCGCAATTCGTATGACCGTGATGGAAGCGCGGCGCACGCCCGGCACAGAATTCGCGCAGGGCCGATCACATGTGAGGTGCGAGGTGTTGGACACGGGGGGAGTTGGTACTGCCGGTCGGGGGAGACTCAGTGGCCGGTGCTGTCGGAAGAATGGGAGAGGTGCACCAAAGTCTCCTGGCTTGAATTGAGGGCGCGCGCGATCTTGCCCAGGCGTTCCCGGTCCACATGGCCTTCCCCCGAAAGCGCCGTGTCGATTTCCGTGGCCAGACACCGGAGGACCGTGCTCAATTCCTGAAGCACAAGAAGGGCCGCCTCGTGACCATCGCCCGGGAAACTTGTGAACATACGTACTACCTCACGCACCTGAACCCCCTCCCCCTATACGAGTTGCGCAACTCGAATGAGACAGAAAGCGCAAGTCCTGCGCCAATTGTCTAGATTTCTTTATAAGATATTCATATGAAGGGAATTAAGACTAGATAATCTATTGACAACTGATTGGCGTTCCCGGGAAAACCTTGACCAGGATTGTCAACTGTGAACATGAATTTGTCCTGGGCGCAAGAAATTAGACTTTCTGGAGTCCCATTGCATTCAGCGTATTCGGCGCGTACAGTATGCGCTCACGAAAGGAGATTCTATGAGTACCAAGGAGCGCGTTCAGGACGAGATTAAGGCCGCCATGAAGAACAAAGACAGCATTCGCCTCGAGTGTCTGCGCATGGTGAAGGCCGCTCTCCTGCTCAAAGAAAAGGAGTCCTCCGCGGGTCTCACCGAGGAAAGTGCACTGGCCGCGGTCCGGGGAGAACTCAAGAAGCGGCAGCAGTCCCTCGAGATCTTCAAGGAACTTGGAAAAGTCGTGGAGGCGGCCGCGACCGAGAATGAGATTGCGATCATCAGCGAGTTTCTGCCGACCCAACTCTCGGAGCCGGAAATCGAGGGGCGCGTCCGGGCCTATCTCGCGGAACACCCTGAGATGAATCACGCAGGCAAACTGACGGGTGCGCTCAAGAAGGAGTTGGGTGACCAGGCGGATGGCCGCCTCCTGAACGACATCTGCAAGCGCGTGCTGGAGGGCTGAGACGTGGGATGCGCTACCCGCTGACTTTTGGCGGCTGATGGATTGAATGACAAGGCCCCGCGCTCCTTTGGAACGCGGGGCCTTTGTGTTTGGTTCTTACCGCGCCAGCTTCTGAATCTGCGCGAGGATGTCTGCGGGGGCAAGGCCCTGATAGGGCGTCTGTTCGGCGATGCCGCCGTGTCCGGGCCGCACAACCCCCATGAACTCGTAGCGCGGCGAATGGCCGGCCTCAAGCAGCCAACTGCCGAACCGCGATCCGAGTCCGGTCTGCCGGTTCTGGCCTTCCACGACCAGTACGAAGTGGGTTGATCCGATGCGGTCTATGCAGACAGGGTCCGGCAGGTTGAGCGTGGGCTTGTTGATGAGCCCTACATCGATCCCCAGCGCGCGCGCCTTCTCGACCGCGTCCAGTGCGCGATACAGCATCTCGCCGTACGAAACCACATATCCGAAGGACCCCTCGCGGATGATCTCATCCTTGCCAGGCACGAAAACGTACCCGTTGGCGGGGTCAAAGTACCTGGAACCTTTTCCTCGCAGAATATAGGGAGTCTTGGAACGCGTCGTGAAGATGAAGCGGAGGCCCGGGTCGTCCCACACGGTATCCACAATGGCCTTGAGTTGCAGCGCATCCGCCGCGAAGTACAGGCGCGTATGATCCGATTCCTCCAGGCCGCTGTTCGCGAAGAAGACATTGATCCCAAAGTGGCAGGTGTTGTCCGCGATCTCGTCCACGCCCGCGTGGGAAAAATGGCAGATAACGTTGGACTCGTTGAGCCGTGCCATCGTCGCTTCCGAGATGATCATTTCCAGGAAGGCCGAAAACGTGCTGAAGATCCCCTGCTTGCCCTTCGTGAAGCCGAATCCCGCCGCAGCCGAGAAGTTGCCGCGCTCCTGCACGCCGCCATTGATGCACACTTCCGGGTGGGCCTTGCGAATCGTGTTCAATCCGGTCGAACCCTCGAGGTCGCTATCCACCACAAGGACACTGGCCACACGCTCTTCCGGCGACATGCCGTCGAGAATGCCGTTGACAATCTTCCCGAACTCCGTGCGGTTGCTTGCGGTGTCCTCACTGGAACCCAGATAGGCCGCCTTGTGCTTCGGGACCTCGACCGAGTTGAGATACTCGACCGCTTGCGTGAGGCCGCGTGCCGTCAAGTATTCGATGGCCGGTTCCTTCTTGATAACGTCGTGGCCGGCGTGAACGCCCTCAATGCCGGGCACTCCCGGCGCCATGAGGCGTTTGTTGACCACGGCAACGGGCCCAGGCGTCGCGACGGCCTTCTGTATGCGTGAGTAGAGGGCGGCGAGGTCTTCGCCATCGCCGGTGTCCACCGTGAGACCGTGACCCGCCAGGGTCTTTGCCACATCGTAGCCGGGCAGGTAGTCCTGCGGATGGCCGGAGATAGTCACGTTGTTGTCGTCCACCACGATCTTCACGTTCAACTTTTGCGCAACGGCCAGACGCGCAGCTTCCGCGTCGTTCCCTTCCTGCTGCGAACCGTCGCTGCCGAATAAGAAGACGGCCTGGTCCGGGAAGGCCTTGGCGACGCCGTTGATAAAAGGCCACATGTGGCCCAGGCGTCCCGAGCTGAACTTGATACCATTTTCCGGGTCCAACTCGGGATGGCCGTAGAGGTCATGACCGTATTCGCGGTAATGGAGCAGCTTGCCGAAGGGAATCTCTCCATTGAACGCGGCCAGCGCATATTGAATGGCGACCCGGTGGCCCGCCTCGTCGAAACACACCGGATATACCTTGCCGCTGCCGCGCATGAACCCATCGGCGATGAGCACTTCCGGAACGATACTGTACGCGCCGCCGGTGTGCCCCGC
>JADLCA010000678.1 GCA_020847495.1 Candidatus Hydrogenedentota bacterium
CCATATCGACAGAAGAATGCTCCCCGCCAACCGGACCCGGCTGGCGGGGAGCGTTGTCGATCTTCACGGACAGGCCGTCCTGCTTGACGGCGCTACAGGCTCATGGTCGCATTGACGGGCGGCTTCTTGTCGCCTTTCAGCGCCTTGAGCACAGTGGCCGCAGGCATTGGAGCGAGTTGGATTTTGCCGATTGCTCGAATATGCTTCACTTCGTGTCACCTCCGTTGTGTGGTCTCGTCCGTAGCCGCGATACACGCGGCACGCAACTTCAACCGTGCACCAGACTTCGCGCGGACGGGCAACCTGTCGTTACGCCAGCCATGGGCGTGAATAGGCCCGCCAACGCATTTTCCTTGCAGCCGCCGTCAGCACCTGACGGCGTGATGAGACAAATCTACCACGCGCAGTGGATCCTGTCAATTGACCAGCGACTTTCCGGGCACGCGGATGATTGAATCAATGACTATGGGATTCTCCATCGCTGTAGTCAATGCCGCCTCGTCTTCATTATGCTAATCCCGTTATCCTGTCCGCTTCCTTCCTCTTTGACAGGCAAAGGGACGCAGAAGTTTCGCGAGTGTTCTGACCACGGGGACACGGGGAACACGGGGATAAGACGAAAGAGGACTTCCGTTATCGCCGGGCATGTTCTCCTTGCTCGCCTACAGCACTTCTCTCGCAAAGACGCCAAGACGCAGAGGAAGAAGAACAATACGCGTATGCGTCCATACGTCATTCTTTGAAGTTCCTTTGCGGCTCTGCGCCTTGGCGAGAGGATCTCTTGGTCAATCGCCTTCGTCTGGTGCAGCGTCGCCATGCAGCGAGAATCGCGTGTGAATCTCTCTGGGATTCATTCGCGTCTCCGAAGCACGTATGAGGCGAAGGAAATCAACCCCGAGAAGCGGTAGTCCTTATCGACGTACTTTTCGATCACGTAGAATGCGAAGTAGTAGGCGCGCGAGAATGCCCATATCATGACGGCCAGCAGCACCGCGATTCTGATTGAGAAGTTCTCCATCAGCAGGATCGCAAAACAACCGCAGCCAATCAGAACGAACAGGACTGCCTTGAGATATATCCATTTCGGATTGGTCAGGTCCATGTTCCCTCCTCGAAGCTTTGAGTCGCAGAACACACTCGAGGGGCAGTCAATGTCACCGCTCCCCTTGAGGCTGTCGAGCCTCTGGCCGGTAACTCATTCGCACGGGGCTGGCTGTTCCTGGAAGCACATTGACCTGCTGAACCTCAAACGCGCGGGATGGATTGGGACTGAAATCGTCACTGACCCACACATCATACCGGCCTGGCGGCACACCTTTGATGAGCAGATTTCCTTGTTCGTCCTGCTTGTCCGCCTGAATCGACCGATGCTCGCCCGTTACGGACTTGCAGAAGGCCATCAGCCGAGGCAGGGGCACGCGTGATTCCACCAGGACAAGCACCGCGCCATCCGGTAGAAAGATGAAGTCTCTGGCCGTCTCCCCCTCATCTGAAAGGGCGAGGTTGAAGCGCCGCGGCAGGTCGGACACGCGTCTATTCTGCAGAACGAGCAGGTGTTGCCCTCGCGATACCGCTGGGAACCAGAACGCGCCGTCCTCCTGAGTAAACGCCTGCCACTTCGGGATGCCTTGTGTTTCAACCCCCGTCGTGAGCTGGACGCTGGTCTCGGCCAGGGGTACTCCTTCCTGATCGACCACCCGGCCGCGCAGGGAACAGCCGGGTTCCAGCGCAACCTCGACTCCTGTCCTGGTTTCGCCGGGAGCCAAATGAGGCACTTCGACCACGGCGACGGCGCTTCCTGGCGCCGCCACTAGGAGGAAGGCATCGCCCACGTGCGAAGGTGTCCAACGGAAACGGCCCCCTGCATCACCCAGTTCGGGCCACCCGCCGAACTCCCCATGTACGGTCCCGGGATATGAGTCTTGACACGCAACCGAAAACTGGGCTGCGGGCAAGCCCGTCTCGCGCCAGACGACCAACCCCTCGATTACAGGCGCGCGCTGCATTTCGATTCGCGCGTCCTCGGTCCCGACCGGCAACTGCTCGCTATGCGCGAAGGCATATCGGTCTTTGAACACACTGACGGTACAGTTCCCTTCGGGCAGCGCGGCAAAGCGGAATCCGCCATCGAAATCCGTTTGGCCCTCAAGGTACGGAGCAGCCTCCTGCGTGCCGGGATTGCCATGATGCTGAAGGGTTACGCGTGCGCCTGCAACGGGTTTTCCATCTGCATCGAAGACGCGGCCGGCGACAGCGCCTGCGCCCGCGCCAGGCATCCGCACTGTGACATCCTTGAGTTTATCGCCGGACTCGACGCTGATCACCGCGTGCGGTTTTTCGCCCGTAGGTCCCTGCATTCGATTCCGCGAAATGGACAAATCATAGGTTCCCGGTGCAAGTCGGGAGAGTTGAAACACCCCTCCAGGTCCGGTACTCGCCGCGTAGCTGCCCTGGGAATCCCCTTGAAGCAGAGCGTACACGCGGCCATCCACGACGGGCTCCCCGGTCGAGAGCAACGCACGGCCGGAGATGGAAGCCGCGGGCACTACCTTAAGCTGCAAACCGTGCAAGCCGCCGGCTGGAACCTGCACTTCCGCGAGTTCTTCCGCAACCCATTCTTCGCCCGCGGACGCAGTGACCCGGTACGTGCCGCCCACAATGAAGCCGGATAGCGTGAAGCGTCCTTCCTCGTTCGTTCGGATGCCACTCGACGTATTCTTGCTGAACACGTTGATGTAGGCGTCTGGGACGCCCTTTCCCTCGCCGGTCACCACCACGCCACTGATGGACTCCCCTTTGTGAAACCCGAAATCATGGCCCTCTGCTGCTTCTCCGCGTTGCAGGATGATCTGAATGGGTTTGCGTTCAGGCACTTCGATGTACCCTTGCGGGGTGGCTACTCGAAACTCGAGCGGGCCCTCACGAAGTCCAGCCAAGGTGTAGGTTCCATCTTCTCCGCTTGTTGCACGGCTGGAATTGGACCAGACATCTACCCCGGCAAGGCCAATGCCCGAATCGGCGTCAAAGATTCTGCCTGACACGGAGGCCGCGGGTACGAGAGGCAGTTCCACAGGGATGGGGGAGGCGGAATCGTCAACGGTCACCTGCATCCCCTCATCCGCCAGAACGTACCCATCGTGTTGCACCCTCACCCTGTAAGTTCCCGGGGAAACATCCTCCACGCGCATGTATCCCTGTGCGTCCGTCACGGCCGTATACATCAGATCCGGGGACTCTTTGGAGTACAGGTTTACCGGGACGCCGCCCACCGCATCGGACGTTCCCTTCAAGGTCGTCCGCAGCTCAAGTGCGGTGCCTTGGGTCAGTGCGATCGTGAAGTCCGTGGTGTCAGGCTGCACCTCTGGAGAGACCGTCGTGGCATATCCCTTCGCGCGGACCGTCACGCGCCACACGTCCCTGTAAACAGGGTCCAGGGTGAACCGGCCCTCCGCATCCGTCGATGTGCGCCACAGGACCTGCCAACCCAGAGGGATATGGCCTTCGCGCGATGAAGCGGACGGATAGACCTCAGCCCCGGGAACCGGTTTGCCCTCGGCATCGAGCACCCGGCCCGAGAGACGCGCCGCAGGCTCGACGTCCATCTCGAGGGCCCGCCTGCTGCCTTGATCGATGCGGC
>JADLCA010000679.1 GCA_020847495.1 Candidatus Hydrogenedentota bacterium
AGCGGGAGAACATCTCATCGGGTTCCAAGTGGGAACCCATCATCGGGTATTCGCGCGCAGTGCGCGTCGGCTCCGTCGTCCACGTGTCCGGCACGACCGGCTCAGGCCCGGACGGCAAATTGGTGGGCGTCGGCGACCCGTATGCGCAGACCATTCAGACGTTGAAGAACATTGAAACGGCCCTCGGGCGGGCGGGCGCGAAGCTGAGCGACGTGGTCCGGACGCGCATGTACCTAGCCAACATCGAGCAATGGGAAGAAGTGGGCCGCGCGCACGGGGAGTTCTTCGGGAGCGTCCTGCCCGCAACCACTATGGTCGAGGTCAGCAAGCTCATCGACCCGAACATGCTCGTCGAAATCGAAGCGGAAGCCTACGTTTCGGGCGACTAACACTCCGCAGTCACGCCCCAAATGTCTATAAGGCGCCCAGGCCCGCGAAGGGACTGGGCGCCTTTGGCTTCGAGGGACACAGGGCTTCGGAGGCTTCGGAGGCTTCGGAGGCTTCGGGGCTTCGAGGGACAGACACCGTGTTTCGCTCCCCAAAGCCTCCGCGAAGGACGGCGTCAGTCCCATTTGACGAGGTACGGTGGGCTGTCTATGATGCTGCCATGTATGACCTCACGGAGCCGGTAATCCCATGACGAAGATCGTTTTCCTGGGGGCGGGCAGTACCGTCTTTGCGAAGAATGTGCTGGGCGACTGTCTGACGGTAGGTTCTCTTCAAGACGCGCAGATTGCGCTGGTCGATATCGACGCAGAGCGCTTGCGGGTGTCTCAGGTCATGATGGAAAACATCAACCGCACCTTGGGCGCCAAGGCCACGATTACGAGCCACCTGGCTGAAGATGCACGTACTGCCCTCGCGGGCGCCACCTTCGTCGTGAACGCGATCCAAGTGGGCGGCTATGAGCCGGCTACGGTCATCGATTTCGATATCCCCAAGAAATACGGACTCCGGCAGACAATCGCGGACACGCTCGGCATTGGCGGTATCTTCCGGGGTCTGCGCACCATCCCCGTGATGTTGGATTACTGCCGGATCATGGAGGGAGTGTGCCCGGACGCCCTCCTGCTCAATTACACGAACCCCATGGCCATCCTTACAGGAGCCATCCTGAAAGCAACGGACATCCGCACGGTGGGGCTATGCCATAGCGTGCAGGTGTGCGCGAGAGATCTCTGCCGGGAACTGGATCTCCCTGATGATCAGTTGCGGTGGAAGATCGCGGGTATCAATCATCAGGGATGGCTGCTCGAGATTTCGAGGAACGGGGAGGACCTGTATCCCGAGATCAAACGGCGCGCTTGCCTTCCTGAGTATAACGCCAAGGATACCGTGCGATTCGAGATCATGAAGCGGTTCGGCTACTACGTCACGGAGTCAAGCGAGCATTCCAGCGAATATGTCCCTTGGTTCATCATGGCGCGGGCCCCGGAATTGATCGAGCGCTACCACATCCCGCTGGATGAATATCCAAGACGGTGCCGTGTGCAGATTGAAGGATGGGATGCCATGAAGGAACAGCTCCTCCGCGACGAGCCCCTGCATCATGACCGCGGCCACGAGTACGCCTCGTACATCTTCGAGGCCATTCTCACGGGCACCCCGTATACGTTCGGGGGTAACGTGTTGAATACGGGCCTAATCCCCAACCTGCCCTCCCTGTCGTGCGTGGAAGTGCTCTGCGTTGCCGACCGCAATGGGATCACGCCCACCTACGCGGGCAGCTTGCCGCCGCAATGCGCGGCACTGACTCGCACGAACATGAACGTGCATGAATTGACAATTGAAGCGGCTCTTACCCGCAGAAAGGACCACATCTATCACGCAGCGCTGCTGGACCCGCACACCGCGGCGGAGTTGACGATGGACGAGACCATTTCCATGTGCGATGACCTCATTGAGGCGCACGGCGAGTACTTGCCTGCATATCACTGACCTGTGTGAACACGGCCTGGAAGGCCGCCACTTGGAGGAATGCGACATGAGTGAAACGAAGGAACAGCGGCTGAACCGGCGTGGATTCCTGAAACAGACGGCGGGGACGGCGGGACTGGTGCTGGTGGCGGCGGGGTCGGCGCGCGGCGCGGAGGCGAACTCCAAGCTGCAAATCGGCGTGCTCGGCTGCGGCGGCCGCGGCCCGTGGATCGGCAATCATTTCCAGGAGCAAACCAACACGAAAGTCATCGCGTTGCACGACTACTTCGAGGACCAGGTGCAGTCTGCGGCACAACGGCTCGAGGTTGACGCAAGTGGACTCTACTCGGGTCTTGACGGCTACAAGGAGATGCTGGCGCGCGAAGACATTGACGCCGTCGCGATTATCAGTCCCCCCTACTTCCACCCGGATCAGGTTGTCGCGGCGCTCGAAGCGGGCAAGCACGTCTACCTGGCAAAGCCCATCGCTGTGGACGTGCCAGGCTGCATGGCCATCGTTGAGGCGGCAAACAAGCACCAGGACAAGCTGAACACGCTCGTCGACTTCCAGACCCGCAACAACGAGTTCTTTCGCGAAGCCGCCAAGCGCGTGCACGAGGGCATGATTGGCGCACCGGTCTGCGGCCAGACGTTCTACCACACGGGCCGGCTTGGAATTAAGAGCCCGCCTGGAACTGAAGTGGCCCGCATGCGCAACTGGGTCTTCGACAAGGCGCTCTCAGGAGACATCATCGTGGAGCAAAACGTCCACGTGCTGGACGGCTCGACCTGGCTGGTGCAGGGGCACCCGATCGAGGCCGTGGGCACGGGCGGCCGCAAGGCTCGCATCGACGTCGGCGATTGCTGGGACCACTTCATTGTCACCTACCGTTACCCGAACGATGTGGTGATGGACTTCAGCTCGACCCAGTTCAATGTCGGCTTCGACGATTTGTGCACGCGCATCTTCGGTGTCGAGGGAACTGTGGAGACCCACTACGGCGGCGATGTGTTCATCAAGGACAAGAAGGGGGGCTGGCCCGGCGGCGCCACTTCGACCATCTATCAGGACGGAGCCATCAACAACATCAAGGATTTCTGCGCCAGCATTGCGAGTGGACAGGTGATCAACAACGCTCAGGAAAGCGCGAATAGTACGATGACAGGCATCCTGGGCCGGATGGCCGCCTACGAAGGGCGCCCGGTTACCTGGGACGAAATGGTGTCCCGAAATGAGAAACTCGACGCCAATCTCATCTTGCCTGAAGACGGTCCCAAGACGCCGCGGCGAGGCTAGACCTCCGGGAATAAAAGAGCCCTCTCGAACCGTTCAGCGGGGGTAAGGGAAACCCTGCTGCAAAGGTGCGCACCGGCGTGTTTTGAAAGACTTGTGGGTAGGTCTTGGCACCCGCGGCGATGAGAGGAGATTCTGTATGCCCCCATTGTACGATCCGGAGGCCGTAAAGCCTCTCTGGGAAGAGTTGGCCGCGGTTGGTATCAAGCCGCTGACAACCCGGGAGGAAGTGGATTCCGTCTTGGCCAATGGGACCAAGGGGTCCACGCTGTTGGTGATCAATTCGGTCTGCGGTTGCGCGGCGGGGTCGTGCCGGCCCGGTGTGATGCTCGCCTTGCAGCATTCGGTGATTCCGGACAACCTGGTTACCGTCTTCGCGGGCGTGGATACCGAGGCGACCCAACGGGCGCGCGAGTTGATGCCCGGCGTACCGCCCTCCTCGCCGAACGTCGTCCTGTTCAAGGACGGCAGGCCAACGCACGCGTTGCAGCGCCAGCATATCGAACAGATGACGGCCGTTGATATCGCGAATACCTTGAAGGAGATTTTCGACCAGGAGTGTTCGCGGCCCGGACCTTCCGTCCCTCCCGCGGAATTTGAGAAGATTGACCCGGTGCAGCAGTGCGGGTCGACGATACCGCTTTATCCCGGAAACTGATACTGCTGAACGAATGAGACAGCGCGCACTCGCATGGGTTAGCGCTTTTTCATTGTCTACTTGCGCTTTGCCTTGAAATACCGTTTCCAGATGATCGTGTACGAGGGGCCTTCGAAATCATCGCGCTCGTCGTTGAAGCGATTGTAACTGGCGTTGATCGATATCTGACTGCGCTTGTTCAACGGGACATCCACCCCGATATTCGCGCTGGCACTCGGCAGGAGCCATTCGTCATCTTCCTTGTAGTTAAGGAAGTTGTCGAAAGGCTTGAACCCCACTTTGACCTTGGCCTCATACGTGGCGTTCGTCCAAGTGAAGCGCGTGCCGATGTTGGGCTTCGCGGCGCGGAGCCGTTCCATCACCCCGTGATACTCCTTCAGCTCCGGCATGCCGAACGGGAAATAATCGAGTCCCACCCCGCCGTAATACGCGGCACGTTTGATCTCGAAGTCCGTGTGCATGGGAAGCAAGAGCAGACTTCGGTCGTCTGCCTCCGTACGAACCTTGCCCCCGGCGTAGCCGACCTGCGCAAATGCCGACCACTTCCCGGACAGGATTCTTCCCACGCCCACATAGGGAACCCATAGCAGGAAACCATCGCGGAGATCCCCCACCGTCGTGACTTCGTCATACGTGGGCGCCAGTGAACTGATGATCGGGTCAAAGTAACGGTCAATGAGCTGTTCACTTTGCATGGCGGGATGCGCGTTCGAAAACCCGAGGAGGAAGAACCAGGGCGAGACCTCTTCGGGCTCACCGTCTTCCTGCATCACGTGTCCAGCCTTCGGCGGATCCTCTTCGATGGGTCCCGCGAAAACCGGAGACAGAGTCACAACCGCGGCGAGCAGCACCAGAGGAATGAGCCTATCGCTTCTAAGCCAAGCGCCTGTTACACGGGCGATAGATACCCGACGTCCTCCCCTTCGCAACACAATGCCTCCCTCTCCCCAAATGCGCGAGACATGCAGATACCCGGTAGCAGCCCCCCCAGGCAGGACGTATCTTACCCGAAGAAATCCGCGGATCCAACGAACTGGGTTGCAAATGCGCCGGGCGCGGTGGAAAACATCAGCAAGGACCCGGCATTATGCCTTTTCTTGTCGTTGCTGCATGCAGGTGAAAGGAAGTTGCTCATGAATTCACAGGCGGATTTCCTGCGACTTGGGGCGATCCTGGGCGGACTCGGGGTGGTACTGGGAGCGTTTGGGGCCCATGGACTGAAGGCACGTGTTGACACGGAGATGCTGGCCATCTTCGAGGTGGCCGTCCGGTACCAGATGTACCACGCGCTGGCGATATTCGGGTTGGCGTGCGGCCCGTGCTGGACGTGGTCATTGCCCTGGGCGAAACGCGCCTGCTGGGCCTGGCTATTCGGGATTGTGGTCTTCTCGGGAAGCCTGTATCTGATGGTGATGACCGGCCACAAGTGGCTGGGCGCGATTACGCCCATCGGCGGGGTGGCTCTCATCGCGGGTTGGGCTCTGGTACTCCTCAGTGCCCGGGGTTTCAAGGGCACGAGCCACTAAAACTGCCGCCCCTCGCTCAGCACCGTGAGGAGAAACCGTAGCGCGCCATCGTATGCTCGGGGCACTTTGCTCGCGCGAGGTCCCGCGATATTGAGCACGGTAATTCGGTGTTCGTTGAGCCAACTACGAACAGGCTTGGGGTCCTCTTGCTGGTCGAGGTCAACTACAAGGAACGGCTTGCCAAGTCTTACCACACAGTCGATTGTGTAGGCGGTGCCATTGGCTGGGGGACCGAACGTAAGGACGAGCGTGCCGTCGGAGTCCCGCACATTCAGGAACGTGCGCACCTCGTACTCGGCAAAAGGCGTCTCCACCATGGGGTAACCTGGGGGAATAACACCATCTTCCGCGAGGCGTCCTGAGGGACACCACCCGCCACACCGAATTCCCAGCGACATGGCCACGTCCAAGGCCGCACGGTCAACACCCGTCTGGCCGCCGGATACGATTCGCCGCAGCATGGGCACACCTTTCACCCTAGAATTGGCAGTTGACGCCGTTTCAGGTTTGTTAAGGCATTGGCAGTGAATGCTGTGCACTCAGACTTTGAGTAACGCAACGGGTCAGGGACAGACCCCGTGTTTCGCTCCGCGAAGCCTACGCGAAAGACGGGTTCAGTCCCAGTCAACTGCCGTTTCTAGGTTCACCGGAATGAACTACTCGCCGGGCTTCCGAACAAAGCACTCCTTGAACTCGGGAATGGCACTCAACGTCTCGCGCATCTTGTTCGCGGAGGCGAGGTCGTCGAAGGATCCCACGCACGCGCGGATGGTCTGGCCATCGGGCGACGGGGTGAGCAGGACGGTGAAATCGGCCGTCTTGTCGATGGTTTCCTTGTAGGCCTTGGCGATCTCGGTGTTGGCCGCCGCGAACGAGGCAATCTGGACGGTATACTTCACCGAATCAGGCGGTGCGGGTTGCACTGCAGGAGGTATGATCTCAGGTGGAGGAACGGAAAGCGCTGGTGCTGGCTTTTGTTGCGTGATCGCAGCCTCAACGGGCTGTGGCGGCGCACTTAGCGTCTGTTCGACGATAGGGCTCTCAGCCGGCTCGGGCGTCGTACCCTCTACCGCTTCGGGAGCCGGAGCAGGCCCAGGGGCAGGCGTCGGCGTCACTGGCGCTGGCACTTCCTCAGCCTCGCCTGAAGGCGCGGACGGCATCAACGGCGGCATGGTGCCGAAATCAGGCACGTAGGGGTGACGCGACAGGTCCCGCCGCGTCTTCAGGCCGGCCTCTGTAGCCATGCCAACAATCTGATCGGCGATCTCTGGGGACGCCGACGGATGCACGCGCACGATGACTTGCGGCTTAACCTTGGCCTCCTTGAGGGCCGCGAACTTCTCGCGCAGGCCGTCCATCGTCATGATTTGCCCTTGTGAGAAGAGCGCGCCGGACTGCCCCACGGAGACGCTCAATTCGTTCTTGCCCTGGGTCAGGCGATCGGCGGTTCGGCCCCAGATGTCTTTTTGCGAATGGCGCATCGTGTCGCTGGCGTCTTCTTCGAATTCGGCAAGACGCTTGGCTTCAGGTTGGGTGCTCTCGTCTACGATGGTCGGCGTGATGAATACAGCGAGTTCGCGGTCGCTGTGGTCCTTGGTGGTGGATTTGAAGAGGCGCCCCACGAAAGGCAGATCGCCAAGGAAGGGGAACTTCTCAACATCGTCTTTGAGGGACACCGAACGCAGCCCGCCGATGACAATGGTTTGACCGTCGCGGATCAGGACCTGGGTCTCGGCTTTGTTCTGGGTCTTCTCGGGAATCGTGCTTTCGAGGTCCGCCGAGATAATGGTCTTATCTTCGGCCGTGCTATCTTCGGCCTCGATATCCATGAGGATATTGCCGTCGTCGCTGATCCGCGGTTTCACCTTGAGGATCGTGCCGACTTTGACAAACTGGACCGAGCCCGGCAGAACGCGGCTTGAAACGCTATCTTGCGTGGTATCTCCGGTAACCACACCTCCGTAGTTGGAGAAGCCGATGCTCTGGAAGGGACGGTCGGTCGTATTCTCGAAGATGGCTTCTTGTCCATCCTGAACGGTCACACGCGGACGCGAGAGGACCGACAACTCGCCGGTGCTGTCGAGATAGTCGAGGACGACCGCCACGCGATTGCCCCGGAAATCGGGATCGAGGATGTAATTGCCAGTCGGCTTGCCGGCCTCGGCCCCATTCGTGTTGCTGAGTTCTTCATAGCGGGAACCCGTGACGGGATCGCGCAGGTACGCGCGGTACGGCCTCCGGCCTACGTTGGCCCGCTGCCCAGACTCGGGCCCGCTGGTGTAATCCGGCTTTGCGTTGCCCGTCTGGAGCGAGAAGGGCACTCCCGAGATCTCGTCGAAGTAGGACCAGTCGATCGAAAGGTCCCGCATGACGCTCGTGCTTGCGGACACGAGGTAGGCCTCGATTTGGACCTGACGCCCTTTCACGTCCCACGCCTTGATAATCTCTTCGATTTCCTCCACGCGGCTTGGGATGGCGGTAACACTGATTTGATTCGCGTCCTGGTCCACCGTAATCGTGCCGAGTTCCTCGGGCAAGATGTTCTCGAGGCGCTCGGATACCGTCTCGGTGTCCGCGTAACTGAGGGTCCAAGTGCGGGTTTCCAGCTTCTGATCCAGGGCTTCCAGCATCAGGCCGATCTGCTCCTGACGCGCGGGCAGGTCAGTAACCACAATCGAATTCGTGCGCGGATCAGCCTGCGCGATGCCCCGCTCGGAAAGCAGGCTCTCAATGGTCTCAAGCAGGTCTTCCGCGGCAAGATGTTTGAGGGCGAACACGCTCGGTTCCAGCGGAACATCCAACTCTTCCACCGCGCGCGTCATGGCTTCGAGATTGGACGCCGTGTCCCACACGAAGATCCGTCCCGTGCGGGGGTCACTGATGAGCTTTCCGGTTTGCGACATGAGGGCCGACAGAATGACCTCCATGTCCACGACGTCGGCGTGCTTGATCGCGAATTCAGCTTCCTGAGGCGCGCCGTACTCGCGTTCCAGAAACTCCCCTTCCAGCATGACATACAGACAGTTGGACTGGAGATCGTAATCGTAGTAAATCCCGTTGAAACGGAGAACTTCCATCACCTGCTTGGGCTTCATGCCTTTCAGCCAGAAACGGACGCTTTCCTCTTCGAGGCCCTTGGACGCAATGATATTCCAGCCCGAGGCCTGCGCAACCTGGTCGAGAACTTCAATGACCATCTTCGGGGCGTCGGTGGCGTTGATGGTGACAACATCGCCCACGTCGGGCAATTCAGCAGATTCGACTTCGTGCTGGAGGATTGGTTCAAACGCCTGTTGGCCCGCAACACTCACCTGCCGCCGCGTGGCGGAGCGGATGGTTTGGACAGCGCTGCTGACCGGGGGGGCGACGGCTGAAGGTGGCGTTGTGCCGCCGGAAGGCATACCGCTGTACTCGGTGCCGCCCACGTCCTGCGGCGTGGACTGAAGAATAATCCTCCCCACTCCCGACGAAACATCCGGGGTAGGCACAGGAGACTCGGGACTTTGCTGCGCGGCGAGTGGAAAGGACACGAACAGGGCAAAGAGAGCGAAGCACGCCCGCATGGCTCCGCCACAACGATTCACTGCGAGCCTATCCAAGAGTCGCTGGGAGTTTTCTTGACTAGCCCACATACTTTTCAGCAAGTTATAGTTCATCACAAAGCATTTTTCTACAAAATAGCATCTTCTGTCAAGACAAAAATCACCCGCGCCATGACCTTTTCAATCTCGTCCTCTCGGTCTGTGGCACAACGCGGGAATGCTCTATCTCCGAGGGAGCGCGATGCCGTACTCCTGGCCACCCTGAATTACGGTGAACAGCACCGCCGTGTCGGTTATCTCCCTGATGGCGCAGCCCTTTACCTGCTGTCCAACGGTATACCAATCCTTCCGGCCTTCCACCTGAATCTGCACTTTTCTATTCGCGCCGCTCCCCACCTCGTTGCGGGTGGGGACGACTCCCGCGAGCGCCTCGGCCAGGTTCGGCGGCGGTGGCGGCGCTGCCTGGGGTTTCAGGAGCGGTTCCCAAAGCTTCGGCTGGCTGGTAATGGCCCGCTGCCACGCCTCGTACTCCGGGCTCTGGTCAGTGCCGAACGTGAAGTCCGGGGGCACCAATTGGGCCAATTGGGCCTCCATTGCCGAACGCCGCGTCTGGACCGGGCTGTTTGCCCAACCCAGAACAAACAAGGCCGCCATCGCCGCGAAGGCGCCCAGCATCACTATGAGACCCACCCGTTTCATGGACCCGCAGGCACCTCCGCAAGTGAGACGTTGTCAAGTAGAACCACACTCCCGGTACCTTCAATAACGAGTTGGGGCGCGCGAATGGAGACAGATTCAGTGCCTTGGTCCTCGACGGTAAACCGCACGCGGTAGCGATACGGGGTATCGCCCTGCGTGAGTGGCTGTGTGCCAACGTATGGGTGATTGCCCGCGTCATCAGCGATTTCCAAGCGTGCAGAGCCCATGGCGATTGCATCTACAGTCAGCTCGTAAGTACGGCCGGGAATCAGAGCGACAGCCTGATAGACGCGGCCCTCGGGGCCCGTGCTTTCGGCGCGCATGGATGAGTGCCCCTCGGTCACCTGCTCGGTGTGCTGGGATACGATGCATTCCTCCGCAGTCCACCCCGTACACTGATCGGCAGCCTCCCACTCTTCAACGCTGGGATTCAGCAGGCGCACGGAGGCGGCACCTGATTCGGGTGGAGATGCGGCCTGACCGGCGTCCACCTCATCATCGATGATCGTCCGGGTGACGCGGATGTTCGCGGTGGCCACGTTCGCCAGGGGCTGCCGGATGATCTCGAGACTTTCGACACGCAGAGCCTGGTCGCTGCGTTGCAGGCGTTCGAGAAACGTTGTGATGTTCTGGATGGGGGCCGCTTCGGTCTTGACGTTGATCTGATAACTCCGGTAGCCCTCCTCGCTGTCCATGAGAGTCCCCATGGGCATCTGCGGGATGTTCACCAGCATGGCGGCCGGGTCGGTGGACGCGGGCGCCGGACTGCCCGGCGGCGGTATATTGCGCAAGGCGAGGCGCGCGATTTCGCGGCGCAGGCTGTCGTGGATCTCCTCCTGTGTCCACTTGCTGGAATGCTGCTGCGCCATGGCCTCGAACGCCGCGTTGACCGAGTCCGCCTGTTGCACGAGTTCCGTGTAGGCCAGGAGTTGTTGCTGCAGACTGTCGATGGTCGCATCCATCGCATCCAATCGATCCATGGCGCGGATGTAACCGATGAAAAGTATCGCCACTACCAGGCAAAGGCCTGCGATGATCGCAAGGCGCTTCTCCGAAGCCGATAGCTGATGGAATACGGCCCTCATGGAAGCTCGTCCTCACGAATGGCGGGCGCAGCACCGGACTGAGGCGCTTCCTGGCTTGCGAACGGAATCGTGATTTCGTACTGGATCACGGGCTGGTTTTGTTCCGTCTCCGCTTTGTAGGGACCGAGTCCCGCACGGGAAAACTGGGGCACGTCCGTGCGGCCTGCCTCGCGCAGGGATTCCGCCAGCGCGTCCACGAGCGTCAGCGACTCGGCACGTCCCGTAATGGTGAGGCCCTCGCCGTAGGTGAACGAGAAGCGTGTGATGTTGAGACCGGACACAGGACTCAGTTCGGTGAGGCGCGCAAGTAGTTCCAGGGCGCTGCCGCGGCGGTCCAGGTGCTGCTGCAGGCGGATCAGCTTCTTTCGCTTGGCTTCCACGCTGAGCGCGACCGGTTCCGCTTCCGCGATCCGCGATTGGAGTTCAGCGATATAGCTGGCGCGTTGAATCGCGGCTTGGCCGTAGAGCGCGGCCAAGCACATCAGAAAGGCAAGAACGCCGCCCCCCACGCGCAGCGCCGTGCGCTTCGCCACACTACGTTTGCGCGCCACTTCGAGGGATTCCGGCACAAGGCTTATCAAGATGGGCGCCCGCTGCTGCGCGCTCAAAGCAGCCCCCAACGAGACCAGCGGAAGTCCTGTCAGCAGTTCTCCACCTCGCGACGCGAGCGTGGCGCAAAAGCGGGCAGGGGCGCATTCCATTCCTGCGAATTCGGTGAGGGCCGTGGCGACACCCACGGAATCGAACCATTCGGAACAAACATAAACGCGATCGATCGGGGAGGCGTCCTCCACTTCCCTGCGATGCGCGGAAAGCGTGGCGCGTAACTCGGCAGCCAACTCCTCGAGCGCCTCTGAACCCGGCTGCGCGGCCTGACGCCAATCCTGTGCGGTGGCGACGCCGCGGCCGTACTCAAGCCGGTTGCCGTGAAGGATCAGGATCTCTAGACCACCGGAGGCGAGATGAATCAGGGCGAAACGTTCGTCGGCGGAACCGCGCGCCAGAAGTGCCGCGGAGGTAAGACAGGCCGTGCTGACGAGAATCTGTTCCGGCTCAATGCCGCAGCCGCGCAACACGCGAACGTGCTCCTCCACGATGTCGCGATGGGCAAATACAGCGAGTACTCGGGACTGTCCATCCGCGTGGCGCTGCAAAACGGCCTGATCCAGCACCAGCTCGTGCTCCGGATAAGGCACATACTCCTCCACGCTGAGACGCACCATGCTTTCGATCTCGCGCGTATCGTGGGAAGGCAGAAGCAGAATGCGCGCGGTCATCGCGTGGCGGGGCAGTACCGTAAACACGCGGTCATCGGCCAGGTGCAGCTCCTTCGCGAATTCGCGCATGGCTTTGGACAGACTGTCATCCGTGGCAGACCAAGCGCCGCGGCGCACGTCGTGCGCGAGGACCTCAAGCGCCTTGGAGGAAGAGGATACGCGAAGCCGGGAGATGAGCTGCTCATCAAACTGCAGTATGCTGATATTTCCAGTCTTACGAGCCAAGATCCCCCTCCCACCAGTTCAAGACCCTGGCAGTCGCGCCATCGACTTGAACCACGGCCGTGGAGGCCGAACGGACTTTTCCTTGCCGCTGCGTAGCAGTGCCCGTGATTGTAAAGAACTGCGATTCGAACTTGCAAAAGCGTGCGAGCGGCGCAAGGTCATTCATATCAATCCCGGTGGCCGTGGCGACATCTTCGACGTTGCGGAAACGGCGATCATCGGAGGTGTCCAACTTGCCGTCTGACCCCGCGCGGTAGGAGATGATCAGCGCGACGAAAGAAGGATCCATATCAGGCAGCGCTTCCAGAACTTCGCGAGGGGCCGCATTGACGTTGATACGCCCATCCCCATGCACCGTGAAGAGGTCCCGCAAACCGGGTCGATCGGGGGTCCCATACCAGCTTTGATCGGTGATGCCATCCACGAAGCGGGCTTCTTCTGCCGTCAGGAATGGTTGAGGCACTTCCTCATCGCGGCGGCGCAGAATGGCCGTGACCGTCGTGAAACTGAGACCTTCGATCGCGTCGAAAACTTCGCGAGGTGTTGAATTCAGCGAGATGCGCCCCTCGCACTCTTCGACGGCAAACGAGACATCATCACTGGATTGTTGCGAAGGGTCCCCGAGGTCGAAGATGCCGTCCTCTTCCAGCAAGTTCTTTCGCACGCCATGGATGCCGGACGGCGCCTCTCCCCCATACTGCTCGGCGATCGACTGGAGCATGGCCTGGTTGCGCATGTGAGCGATGCCGTACTCGACAGCCCCGCGGGCGAGGTACTGGGTCCGCGTACGGTCAATGGACAACGCGGCGGCCCGTTGATCGAGCAGCGCACGGCGGCCAAAACCAATGGCCAATACAGTCAGGATGGCCAGGACCCAGATGACCGCGACAAGAACAAATCCATCCGTGTCGCGTTTCATTGCAAAGCCCCCGCTTCAATGTCGAGGAACTCGCGGTCCAACTCCGTGGTCGCGCCACGAAACACGGCGCAAGTCGTGAACGTCGTTTCGCCAGACTCTTCATTCGGGTCGAATAGGGTTAATTCGATGCGAATACCC
>JADLCA010000680.1 GCA_020847495.1 Candidatus Hydrogenedentota bacterium
GCGGCCCATACAAAGGGTTTCACGCTTGACCCGGGCTGGCGCTTGGCTTGAGTCACCGTGTTGTACTTCTCCTGGTTCCAGTCCCGGCCGCCGACCAACGCCCGCACGAATCCCTCCATGCCCGGGCGGTTGTCGATGCAGACGATTGCGCCGGTCACCGGCACGAACTCCGCCTCCTGCTTGCGCGCCTTGAGGGCTTCCAACTTCTTGGCGTCGATGGCTTCCAGCTCCTCGTACAGCGCTTGCTCGGCGGCCCGCTGCAACCGCATATCGAGGGTGGTGATGATCTCGAGTCCCTGTTCCAGCAGCATTTCCTTCGTGTACTTCCCGGATTGCACCAGGCGCTGGCGCATCTCTTCCACGAAATAGGGCGCGAGGAAGCGATTCGGCGCCAGGAAACCCTCGCCGGTTTCCAACTGCTTCTGGCGCTCTTCCTTGGTAAGGATGGCGTCTTCCACGCGCGTGGCCACAGCCGCGTCGTGTTGTTCCTGCGTGATGAACCTGTTTTCGAGCATCTGCCCCAGCACGGTGTTCCGCACGGCGGTGGCGCGGTCGGGATACCAGTCGGGGCGGCGGTTGTTGGGTGAACGCAGGATGCCCGCGAGGATGGCGCTCTCCGCCAATGTCAGGTCGCGGCAGGACTTCCCGAACTACTGGCGCGACGCCGCCTCCACGCCGTAGGCGCTGCCGCCCAGGAAGATCTTGTTCAGGAACAGCTCCAGGATTTCGTCTTTGGTGAACTCCCGTTCCACCTGAAGGGCCACGACCGCTTCACGCGCCTTGCGCGCCATGGTCTGCTCGCGGGAGACGCCCGTGGCTTCTTCCACGTCGCGCACCAACTGCTGCGTGATCGTACTGCCCCCGCGCAGCTTGCCTGTCCGCAGGATGAACAGGGCGGCGTTCGCGATGGCGTCAGGCCGTACGCCTTTGTGCTGGTAGAACTTGTCATCCTCCGTCGCGACAAAAGCCTTCTGCAGGTGTAACGGCATTTCATTGAGATTGACCAGTTGCCGGTACTCGGTGTTGTACTCGCCCAGCAGCTCGCCCCGGTAGCCATCCTCAATCGAGTAGATGCGGCTGCCCACCTTGGGCCGGTAGGTGTCCAGCTCTTTGATTTGAGCTTCTGCCTCGTCCAGGATATACACGAAGGCCCCCAGCGCCGCGCCCCAGATGGACGCGCCCACCAGCATAATCAGGAAAAAGACGAATCCGCAGCCCCTCCCGGACATGCGCCGGAGCGGACTCGGCTCAGTGGCTTCTGCATCTTTCATACGCGGGATCGTACCATGTTGCGGGGTGTTGGACAACGCGCGCGCCCGGTTCTTCCACCAGCCTTTCTATCCCCGCCGGGTACCGCAGGGTTCCACGGCGGGGCCCTGGTCCGAAATCGGGGGGGCGAAAGGCAGCGCCGCCGTGCAGACATCCCACGGGACAGCCCTGCAAATTCCCTGTTGCCGCAGTAACTGTTGTACGGTATAATGGGGCATGCATTGGAAGACTGTGCCGTGAAGAAGTCGCCGCTCCAGAAAGAAATCCGGCAGCGCCGGGCGTTTGACTCTCCGCAGGTGGAAGCCCTTCTAAACATCCTGCGCACGCAAAGCGTGCTGATGGGTCCCCTTTCCGTCCTCTTCAAGGAGTATGGGCTCTCGCAACCCCTCTACAACATCCTGCGGATCCTGCGCGGCGCGGCGCCGGAAGGGCTGTGCGTTCAGGAGATCGCGGCGCGTATGATTGCGCGCGAGCCCGACACGACCCGTCTGCTGGACCGGCTTGAAGCACTTGGATTCGCGCAGAGGGAACGCTCGAAACAAGACCGGCGCGTCGTGCGTGTCTCCATCACCCAGGCTGGCCTCGAAATCCTGGGCGCCCTCGAAGAACCGCTTCAAAGGGTGCACCAGGAGTTGTTGGGGCATCTCACTGACGCGGACCTCGCGTCGATCAGCCGCTTGATGGCGAAGGCCCGGCAACCCCACATGAGCTGAATCCCGCCGCCTGCGGGGCGGGAATAGCGCCGGGCAACTATCTGTTTTAACAGATATTGATACAACAGGAATCGCCGGCCCCGCCGGCCCAACTTCGGAGGTTGCCGTATGAATGCCACTCTCGCGCGATTCGCACCTGTTCTGGGCCGCGTTCTGCTCAGCGCCATCTTCCTCATCAGCGGCTTCGGCAAGATCATGGACTGGTCCGGAACCGCGGGCTACATGGCCTCCCATGGGATGCCCGCGGTCCCGTTCCTGCTGTTCATGGCCATCGTACTGGAACTCGGTGGCGGACTGTCCATTCTGCTGGGATTCCAGGCACGCTGGGGCGCTTTGGCCCTCGTGGTGTTTCTGATCCCTGCGACGCTGATCTTCCATGCGTTCTGGTCCGCGGACCCTGAGCAAGCGCAGATGCAGACGATCAGCTTCCTGAAGAACACGGCAATCCTGGGGGGCCTGCTGACGGTGATGGCCCACGGATCCGGTCCCTTCAGCTTGAGCGGGAAATCCAAAACACATTCGTGAAACACCGAGAACCGGCACACAACAAGGAGGTCATCGCATGATTACGGTTCGTAGATCCAGCGATCGCGGCCACTTCGATCACGGGTGGCTCGACACGTACCACACGTTTTCGTTTGGGGCCTACCGGGACCCCGAACAGATGGGATTCAGCGCATTGCGCGTCATCAACGAGGATTGGGTCGCTCCCGGCATGGGCTTCGGCGAGCATCCACACCGCGATATGGAGATCATCACCTACGTGCTCGAGGGCGCCCTGGAGCACCGCGACAGCATCGGGAACGGATCGATCCTGCGCGCAGGCATGTTTCAGCGCATGAGCGCGGGCACGGGGTTCCGCCACAGCGAATTCAACGCATCGGACCGCGACCCCGTACACCTCTACCAGATTTGGATTCACCCGGCCACGGACGGCCTGACGCCAAGCTATGAGGAGTTGACGGCCCCGAAGGCCCCCACGGATAACGAGTGGCTCCTGATCGCCGGACCGGAAGGCGCCCCGGGGACGATGACGATTCACCAGGACGCCGCCCTGTACTCTGGAATGATCTCGCCTGGCTCGAGCCTCTCCTACTCGTTGCGCCCGGGCCGGCACGCGTGGATCCAGGTCGTGCGTGGTACGGTGCGAGTGCTTGGGGAGGCGTTGAACGCATCCGACGGCGCCGCCGTGAGCGATGAGCTCGAGCTGCTGTTTGAGTCCGCCGACGGCGCGGAGGTCCTCCTGTTCGACCTGCCTTGAGGGGCTCTCGGCATCTTCACACCTTTGCCACCGGCGGAAAGGCGCATCGCGAACGCTCTTCATGCTACGATAAGGGGTCCAGACTACGCTTTTTCGGGGCAGAATGAGCATGCAGCCGCGCATCCAAGCAATTGCCGGCGTGGTGGGGAATCCGGAACTCCTCACCGCGCCGCTGACCGTGACCGAGGTGTACAAGTCGATTCAGGGCGAATCGACTTGGGCGGGACTGCCGTGCGTTTTTGTGCGTCTCACGGGCTGTCCTCTCCGCTGTGTGTGGTGCGACACGGCCTACGCGTTCAACGGCGGGGTGAAGACGACCGTGGGCGATGTCGTGGAGCAGTGCATCGCCCTGGATTGCGCGCTGGTGGAGATTACCGGCGGCGAGCCGCTTGCGCAAAAACACTGCGGCGCGCTGGCGCAGTGTCTGCTCGAGCGCGGCATGACCGTTTTGTGCGAAACCAGCGGGGCGCTTCCGATTGACCGGCTGCCTGCCGCCGTCATCAAGATTATGGACCTGAAATGCCCTGGCAGCGGCGAGAGCGCGAAGAATGACTGGTCGAATATCGAGCGGCTTTCGCCGCGAGACGAAGTGAAGTTCGTCATTGCGGACCGCTCAGACTACGAGTGGACCCGCGGCATCATTCGCGACTACCGCCTGCCCGAGCGCTGCCATCAGGTGCTCGTATCGCCCGTCTTCGGGTCGATCGATGCGCGCGATTTGGTCTCCTGGATTCTGGACGACCAGCTTGACGTGCGCTTTCAACTCCAGTTGCACAAGTTCATCTGGCCTCCGGACCAGAAGGGGGTCTGAGTGATTATCGATCTTGTCAAGTCGTTTCAATTCGAGGCCGCCCACCGATCACCGCGGCCAGGGAAAGATATGCCCGTGCTTCACGGCCATAGCTACCGGATCGAAATCGAAGTGTCCGGGCCCTGCGACCCGCACTTCGGTTGGGTCATGGACTACGGCGACATCTCCAGGCAGTTCGATCCGCTGTATCGCATGCTCGAACATCAGCTTCTTGAAGAGGTGGAAGGTCTCCACGACACGTCGCTCGCTGGGATCCGCGCATGGGTCCTGCAGCGATTCCGCCTTGACGGGGCACTGCGATGCGATATCCGCGTGTCGGTCGTGGGGCGCTGCGCGTATCTGCCGGAGCCGGTCGCGGCGGATCAGGCATACGGACTGCCCCCGCGCATCCGTTTCGGCTTTGAGGCCGCCCACAGCCTCCCCAACGTGCCCGAGATGCACAAGTGCCGCCGCATGCACGGGCACAGCTTCACGGTGGAAGTGGGCGCGAAAGACGTGATGCGGCTGGGTGAGCAACTCGCGGAGGTGCATCACGCGCTTGACCACACCTGCTTGAATGAGATTGAAGGATTGTCCAACCCCACATCGGAAAACGTTGCGGGGTGGATCTGGAACCGCCTCGCCCCGAAAACGCCGGGTCTTTCCGTTGTCGCCGTGGCGGAAACGTGCACGGCGCGCTGCATGTACCGCGGGAAGTGACGCGGTTGTGCGCGGGGTCAAAACACTGCAAAGATTGGAATCGTCTCAATGAGTGAAGAACCGGCAGGACACATCCGGGATCAGTTCCATGCGCTGGACAAGACCATTCCCTTCAAGGGGCCGGAAGCCATCGACAGCGGGTGTCTTGAATGTTTTGAGTATGCGTACGCGGACAAGCCCGTCGGCGAGCCCATGGAAATTGTTACCACGACCGACGAATTCACCTCGGTGTGCCCGTTCTCCGGTCTGCCGGATTTCGCTCGCGTAACGATCGCGTACACGCCGGGAAGGTACTGCCTCGAGTTGCGCTCGCTCAAGTACTACCTCATGTCCTACCGCGATGTGGGCATCTGGTACGAGCATCTCGTGAACCGCATGCTCGAAGACCTCGTAAAGGCGTGCCAGCCAGTGCACATGAAGATCAGCATAGCGTGCAGCCCGCGCGGCGGGCTTGCCAGCACGGTCACCACGGAGTATCGCCGCCCCGCCTGAACGAGGGTCACCTCCATCCGGCGTCATCGGGAAAACAGTTGTTGTATTTGGTGCTTTTCCGCGGCTCGGCCATCATGCTTTCGACGGTATCGCGCCAAGTCTGGTAGTGCGCCGTTTCCTTGTGCCGGCCGGGATCGCCCAGGGTGCGGTAGACCTCGACCAGCACGAAACGGGTGGGGTCGTCGACCTGTTGCACGACGTCGAAGCGGGCAATGCCGGGTTCGCGCACACTCTGACGCGCGTTCTCCAGCGTGGCTTGTTTGAAGTCTTCCACGCGCTCTGGTTTGACACGAACATGAACTTGAACGATAAACATGGAACGTCTCCTTCAGAAAACGGGTACATCGGAAAGCCCGAAGCACCGGATGCAGTCACCATGAGGACATTGTTGTAGGCAAGCCGGGGCCATGAGTCAAGCTTCGCCGCGCCTGCTGAAAGTCAGCCGAGGGCAACGTCCAGGCTCATCATGAGAGCGAAGCCAAGCATCACGCCGACAGTGGGCAGGTCCGTGTCGCCCTTGCGCTGCGCTTCGGGAATGAGTTCTTCCGCCACGACGAAGATCATGGCGCCGGCGGCGAAGGCCAGGGCGTAAGGCAAGATCGGCCGCATCACCAGCACGGCGGCGGCTCCGCAAATACCGGCTATCGGCTCGACTACGCCGGACGCCTGTCCCAGAAGAAAGCTCTTCCACCGCGACATTCCCTCCCTGCGCAGGGGCAGGGCGACCGCCAGCCCTTCGGGAAAGTTCTGAAGGCCAATGCCGACTGCGAGAGCCGTGGCCGCGCCAATCGTGGCTCCGGGCAGGTCGTAGGCCGCCGCGCCAAACGCCACCCCCACCGCGAGCCCTTCCGGGATGTTGTGCAAGGTGATGGCGAGCACCAGCAGCGTGCTGCGCCTCCACGATGTATGTATCCCTTCCGCCTCATCCATGCGGAAACCGGAGTGCAGGTGCGGCAGGATCTTGTCAACGATCTGCAGGAAGGCCCCGCCGGCCAGGAATCCCACAACGGCCGGAACCCAGGGCAGGACACCCATCTCCTCGCTTAATTCAATGGCCGGCGCGAGCAAGGACCAGAAGCTCGCGGCTATCATGACGCCCGCGGCCACGCCGAGCATCGTATCCAGGAGCTTTTGATTGCAGGACCGGAAGCTGAATACGGCTCCCGCGCCCAGAGCGGTGAGCCCCCACGTGAAGAGCGTCGCCAAAACGGTCTGCCATACCGGATGCAATTCAGCCAACTGTGCGAACATCGTAAGCCTTTCAAGCGGAATCGCCCTTCCCGAAAGAAAACATGGCAGGAAGAGACCCCCACCGGCACGGTACGCAAGTCACCCATTCCGCGTCAAGTGGCAGATGACCCTTGAGACAGGCTTGACAGGTTCAGCCGGAGGTTTTTCACCACGCGGCACGGAAATGAATGAAGAATTCCTCTCGCTTGGACGCTTGGACGCGGGGGCGCAGGGTGGACAAGGTGGACGAGGTGGACGCTTTCGCGAGGATGACGGGGTGCGGCGCTCCTATGCATCATACGATCCTTGTCCCCGCCGTAAAGTTGGCCGCGTTTAATCGCGTTGGCGTGGCGCGTATTGCCTGGATGCGCCGCGCGCAATCGAGAGCGTGTTCCAGGTTTCGCCCTTTCGCGCGCGTGCGACATACACGATTTGACCGACGTGGTATGCGTAATGCGCCAGTTGCCGGTTGATGGCATCGAGCACGGAAAGCGACTGACCGCGGACCACGACGTCCAGCGCCAGGTCCTCGGCCACAAGCCCGTCCACCGCCTTGAGCAAACAGGCCCAGCCCTCTTCCCACAATTCCATGAGCCGTGCGCGATCCGCCTCGGCAGGCTCGGTAAACTCCGCATCGCGTTCGCGCCACGGCTTCTCGCCATCCGAAGACAAGAGATCGGTCCATCGCGACAGCATATTGCCGTGCAGGTGCTGGATGATTACAGCGATGCTGTTCGACTCGGGTCCCGGACGCCAGAGGAGATCGGCCTCGCAGAGTTGTGCCAGCGCTTTGTCGCCCAGCTCCATGGTTGAACGGAACCGGTGCATGGCGGAGTCGAGAAAGAGGGTCCCTACGCTTTGGCTCACATTGAACCTCCCATGGCCGTGCCTCAGAGTTCAGAAGAATCCGGTGCGACGCCGCTCTTCAGCAAGCCATCCAGCAGCTCGTCAGCGGACTTGGGCTTGGCGCCGCAGACAGCAATGGCGCCAGGACACACGATGACATTGGGTCCATCCTCGCACCGGCCCATGCAATCGGTGCGCACGCACCGAACGGAGCCGGAGAGCTTCCGCTTCTCGATGCCTTCAACCAGCCGCTTGTACAGCTTCCTGGATTTTCGATCGCTGCACGAGTCGCCCGCGCACACGAAGACCACGCACTCCTGTGCCGTCTTGCGCTTGCCCATGATGGACTCCCTTCGCGCGGCCGCGCCGCGCCTCTATGTATAGCGCGCGCCCGGATGAAAGCAAACAGCCGCCGCAGTGGTTCCCGTTGGCGAGAATTCGCCCGCTTCCGTAATCTTCACGCCGATCAGTTCCGTCGCGTGAAGCAACTCGAGAATCGTGCGGTTGTAGCGGGGGTCTGCCATGGCCGGGTAGCCCGGCGACCACCGAATCCCGTGCTTCGAGTCAAATCCAAGCCTCAAGCGCTGAATCCCGTGCAGGCAATCCGCCATATCTTCTGCGACGCGATCGGAGAGACCCTGCAAGTACAGGATCGACTCCGAATCGCCGGCATCGCGGAACCGCTTCAGTTGCGCGTCCACCTGCGGTCCGCTCGTCGATATCTGCAAGCCGATTGCGTCGAAGACCCCGGAGTCCTTCGGGTGGAAATACTGCGCCGCACAGATCGTGTCCTTGCGCTCGCCGCCGATGACCACACTGAATCCCAGGCGCCCGATTTCCCGGTCCATGTCTTCGAGGTCATAGACGACAACTTCATCCGCGTCCGACTGGCACGGAAAGACACCCCAAATCCCGAGCGGCCGCACCCAGCGTTCCATGCTGGCGCGTTCGACCCACTGATCGAGCAGGGCATTGAGCTTCTCGTCGCTTTCGCCCTGCCTTGCGCGCGATGCCGTGCCGCCGAACTTCCAATTGAGCGCGAACAGGGTTTTCCGGTCGATGCGGCTCTTGAAGTCCCGCAGATCGAAGGACTCCGTCTGCGCGGGGAAATACGGAGAAGCCGGCAACCGGTGCCCGTCGAAGCCGATGACGCGCCGTGGCAACGTGCGCAGTAGCGTCTCGTCTTCTTGCGCCTTCTTCTCCGCGCGCTCGTAGTTGCGATGCAACTTCTTCAAATTCTCCGTAAGCATCGTTGCCGTATCCGCGGCGGATTTCAAAGCATTCATCACGTTGACGCCGTCCATGGCCGTAGCGCAGTAGAAGACATTGTTGCGCATGAGGACTTCGTTCGTTTCGCCGGCCATGGCCACGTACGCGGCGTGGCGATCATTCACCGGGGCGCCGCCGATGAGCACGGGTATATGCTCCAGGCCCTGTTCGCGCATCATCTTGGAGACCGTGATCATGTGGTTGGACGTCTGCACGAGCAGCGCCGACATGCCGATGGCGTCGGCGTGGTGCTCCTTCGCCGCGTCGATATAGGCCTGAAGCGGGGTCATCACCCCGAGGTCGATCACGCGGTAGCCGTAGTTCTCGAAGAGCGTCTTGGCCAGGTCCTTGCCGATGCTGTGGACGTCCTGGTAGACGGTCCCGACCACGATGACGCCCTTGTATTCTATCTTGGTGTGGACATCGATCCCCGCGGACACGCGCATGTACTCTTCGAGAAAGCCCATCACCTGCTTCATCACGTCCGCCGATTTCAGGAGGTGCGGCAAGGACACCTCGCCGCGCGCGAACCCGTCGCCCAGTTCATTCATGGCGCGCATGAGATGCGTGTTGATGAACTGGAGCGGTTCGTGCGTCTTGATGGCCTCGGCCACTTGCCGAACGATGCGGTCGGCGTACTTGTAGTGATGTCCGTCCACTTCGATGTCGCCGTGTTCGCGTTCTTTGAACCCGTCCTTGATCTTTTCGCAGATCGCTTCTTCGAGCGGCAGGTCCGAATACGAGGTGCGCCGGACCACCTCGAGACCCTTCTTCTGCTCCGCAATATCTTCGAGCTGTTCGAAGGCCTCCATGTCGCGTTCGAGAATGACCTTCAGTCCAAGCGCGTAGTCCCCGGGATCGAGGTCCTTCACGAAAACATAGTGGTTTGGGTTGATGATGGCCGCGTCGAGTCCGCGCTTGCGCGCTTCGTCGAGCCACACCGACGTCAGCACCTGCCGCATGTACGGCTTCTTGGCAAGGCCATTGGTCAGGTTACCGACGCCGCAGATGGTGCGCAGCTCCGGGTGAATCGCCTTGATCAGCGGGATCGCTTCCAGCGATTCCACGGCGAAGTTCATGCCTTCTTCCGATTCCGAGCCGACGGGAAACACGTTCATATCGATGAGAATCTGACCTGGAGTTACGCCATGCTGCGCCGCGTTCTCGACGATCTGCCGCGCCAGCTCCGCCTTCTCTTCGCGCGTGGCGCCCGGCCCCTTCGGACCAGCCGCGAGCCCGACATACATCGGCCAATGCTCTTTCGTGGCGTTGAGGACGGCATCCACCTTCGTGACACCCGGGGCCACCTCTTCCATCGACATCGAATTAATGATGGGACGCCCGGGATATACCTTGATTGCCGCCTCTAATGCATCCACCGCGAAGGAGTCGATGCACATCGCGCCGCTGAAGTCGGTGGTCTGCTTGTGAACCACTTGCTTGAGCGTTTCGGTGGTGTCGACGACGTTGGAGTCCATGCACACGTCGATGACCTTCACGCCCAGCCCGCGCACCTGCTCCTCGACCACTTCCTCGAGGGCGTGCTGGTCGATGATGCCTTCGTTCTCGACCGCTTCGCGGACCTTCTTCGAGCCGCGCACGTTGAGGCGTTCGCCCACCATGATCAAGGTTTTGCTGCTGTCGAGCAGTACCGCTTCCTGCGGCCCCGAGATGTAGAGGCCATTTTCCGGCGTGCGCGAAACGGGCTTGCGTCCGCGAAGGCGCTCGGTGACCGCCGCGATGTGGTCCGGCGTAGTGCCGCAGCACCCGCCGACGATGTTGACGCCATACTCTTTCGTGAAGGTATCGAGATACTCGGAAAACTTGTCCGGCTTGAATTTGAAGACCGTGCGGCCATTCTCGGAGACGGGCAATCCCGCGTTCGGAATGACCGAAATCGGCAGCGGCGAGTAGCGCGCCAGCTTCTCGACCGTCTTGACCATGAGGTCCGGGCCAATGCTGCAATTGATTCCGAATGTGTCGATGCCAATGCCTTGCATGGTCACCAGCGCCGCGTGGATGTCCGTGTTGAAGATCTGCATCTTCGAGAACTGGTCCACGGTGACCTGGGCCATGATCGGGGTCTTCCGGCCGCTGTCGCGCATCGCCTTGCGTCCGCCAAACACCGCAGCCTTGAGTTCGAGGATGTCCTGCTGCGTTTCGTACAGAAGCACATCGGCGCCGCCTTCCAGAAGGCCGCGGACCTGGTGATAGAAATTGGCGGCCATCTCGTCGAAAGTCGACAGCTTGAGATTCGCATCTGTGCTCGAAAGGACGCGGTTGGACGGGCCGATGGAACCCAGCACGAACAGGGCCCGCCCATCGTAACCAGGCTCCTTGCGATACGCGGCACGCGCCTCGCAGGCTATCTCGGCCGCGCGGCGGCTCGTGTAATACGCGAACTCTTCGTAGCCCAGCGTGCGCAGGTCAATGCCGTAAGGAATCGGATCGAAGGCGCCGAGGTCAAGACGGCTGAAGTCGTACTCGCCCAGGCGAAACGGCGTCGCGCCGAAGGTGTTCGTTTCGACAGCGTTTGCGCCCGCCCGGAAGTAAGCGAGGTGAATATCGCGGACGGCGTCCGGATGAGAAAACACAAGGATATCGGGCAGCATCTTGAACTCGACGCCGCCGTAGTCCGCATCGCCCAGACCCAGGTTCTGGACCTGCGTTCCCATGGCCCCGTCGATGACGATGACCTGCTGCCGAAGTGCTGTGAGAAAATCCATACCTGCCTGAATTGTTGTTGCTCGGGACACACTAGCGGGACTGACACCGTCTTTCGCGGAGGCTTTGCGCGCCGAGATTCTTATCTCCGCCGAGATTCCTATCTCGGCAGTGAAACACGGTGTCTCTGATCTGTCAACGCCTGCCCTGTGCCAATTGTTTCCACCGTGACGCGCATCTGATCGAGTCTATCACAGGACAGTGCTCAACTCTTCTCCCGTCCCGGATCGGCGAACCACGAATGCCCTCACTCAGGGCCGGAATAATGCGCATTGGACCTTCCCATAGGTTAGTCAGCGCAGGCATGGCATACAAGAACCGGGTTGTTGATGCGGATCAACTCGCCGTTGTGCGGGCGCAGCACTATCACACTTGCCCGCATGCTTGACCAGGCGTACACTCGATCGCGGGAGGAAGCCTAGAATGAAACGAATGTGCGGCGCCACGTTTTTCGTTACCTGCCTGTGCCTCATGGGGACACCAAGCCTGGCCGGCTGGCAAGACCACGCGGTTCAGCTGTTGAACGGCCCTTCCCCTATCCCCCTGCCCGCGCGGATCCAAATCGTGTCCGAACCCTGGAACCGCGTCGTGGCGGTTCCGTACATCGCGTACATGCCGGGCCGGAACCGGCTCCTCATGTTGGTGGGCTGCGACTACCCGCACCACGCGGAGCTGCTGTTCAGCGATGATCGCGGGGCGACCTGGTCGGAACCGAAGGCTATCCTTCTGGGTGAAGACGGAAAGGCCATCGATGGACTGGGCACCAGCCTCACCTTTATCCAAGACGGCACGGCCCTATTCCTGTGCGGCGATCAACGCTGGGTTACAGAAGACTACGGCGACACGTGGCGCGCGCTTTCGCGCGTCGACCCCACTGCGGACGGCAAACCCTGGTACACGTGGGACCCGCTATGGGTGGAGCGCGCTCAGGATGGAGCGCCTGAACGCCTCATCGAAACGGGCTATACGTGGAAGAAGAAGCCTGAGGTCGAGAAGGATCATCAGCAAGGGTATATCCGTTTCAGCACCGACCTGGGCAAAACCTGGACCGCCGGGAGCCCGGTGCCCGAATGGAAAGAGGTCAGCGAAGTGGTCATGCTGCGCGCGGCCAATGGCACGCTGGTTGCCGCCTGCCGCACGGACATCCCGCCGTCCAAGGCCGGGGAATGGATAGATCATTACGAAGGGCTGGGCATCTCCATCTCCAAGGACAACGGGCAGACCTGGAGTTCCGTGAACAAACTCTACGACTACGGCCGGCACCACCCCTCGCTGGTGCTGCTCCCCGACGGCCGCATCCTCATGACCTACGTGGTCCGCAAGGGCTACGTCGACACGCCCGAGGGCCTGCCCCAATTCGGCATCGAGGCTATCCTTAGTGCCGACCACGGACTCACCTGGGGCCTGGATCACCGCTACATCCTGCACGCGTGGAAGGGGAACAGGACCGACGAGAACAAGTGGTGGACCAGCTCGCAGGCGACGTCTACGGTCCTCTTCTCCGATGGCACGCTGCTGACCGCGTTCGGCACCGGCTATCGTGCGCAAGCCGGCGCAAACGGCGGTAACCCCGCCCCGCGCGACGCGGGCCTCATCGAATGGCGCCTCAGCGATGCACCCCTCGACGCCAGACGGACCATCACCGAGGCGCCGGTGGACTCCGATGCGCGGAATGTGTTTGACCCGGGGGGCGTGAAGTGAAAGAGTTTGCGGGGCGCTGGGGCGAAACATCCCCCTCGGCCCTGCGGGCCTGCCCCCTTCAAAGGGGGAATTCTGAAGGCCCTTCGGGCCTTGTGTGTTCGCTGCAGGAAGTCCCCGCGTTGCACCACAAATGCCTTGTAGCACATATATCCAGTGTTACGTAATTCCCCCTTTGAAGGGGGTGAAGGGGGATGTTCTTCTCTTCTCCTCCGGACGCCGGTCCGGGAAATCACAGCAGCGGCGTGGTGGGTTTGCCGAAGACTTTCAGAAAGCGCACGACGAACTTCGCGCCGGACGGGCCCTCGCCGCCGGGGAAGTTCCCGATGTCTTTGTAGTGCTTGTAGAAATCCGGATGCTCCGACGAAATCGGCTCCTTGCCCGGCCGCAGCTCGAAGCCGCTGGTGCTGCGCAGGGGCCAGAAATCGATTGGGGTTCGGGCGGATATGCGCTCCAAGACGCGGTTGACGAGAAAGATGGGCCGCCGGTTCGCCGCAATGGTCCAACTGTTGCCGGGGGCCATGTCGCGCTCGATAGCGGCGCGCACGCGCTGTGCGATGGCCGTATCCTCGATGATGAATCCGTCCTCGCTGTTGAGATAGAACGAGCGCGGGTCGAGGTTCATCGTGCCGATGAAGGTGGTGTCTTCGTCGAAAACAAACGTCTTCGCGTGAATACTCAGGTACGGACGCCGCTCGATCCCTTCTGCCTTCGCCATGGCCTCCAGTTCCGCGGCGTTGGACAGGTAGGTAAGGAAATCGTCCGGGTACGGCTTGTATTCGAACACTTCCATGCCGTGATCCAGCGCCACGCGCGGCCGCAGCCGGTAGTTCGCCGCATACGTGACCAGGTGGTCCGCAGCGCCGTAACTATTCGTCGAGATTGTCACCCGCAGATCGGGTTTGTCCTCGCTCACGCGCCGGAAGAAACGCGCGAGCCTGCGATTCACGACCACGTAGGGGCTTTGAATCACGACGGAGTCCCGCGCCTCCTCGAATAGCTCGTGCAGCGCATCGGTCACGCGCCCGTTGTTGCCCAGGCCCGTGAAGAAGCGGCGCTTGCGTCCCGGCGCATCGGCCACATACGCAACACGCCCGGCAGGGGCCAGCAGTGCCAGCAGCTTCCGTTTGACCGTTTCCTCGTCGTCCGCCTCCGCGTCCAGCGTGGTGAAGTAGGGGGCGCAGTAGATTTCTTCGCGGCCGGGATCGGACCGGGTCACACCTTGCTCGAGCTGGTGCGCCACGTCGCGAAGGTCCCGGCATTCCACCGCCTGCCGGGCCGACCAGTATTCATCAAACGAGGCCGTCATCCCTGCCACGGCGGGGCCGACTACCAGTACGTCCCGATCCTTGAAATTGTAGTGCAGCGAATAGTTGAAATAGTTGTTCCCGATGTTGCGCCCGCCGGTGATTCCCGCGACCCCATCGATAATGCAGGTCTTGATGTGCATGCGCTGGTTGTTGCCGCTCGACAGCAGGAGATCGAGCAGCGCCTGGTGCACAGGCGGCGCGCCCAGGCGCGCTAGCGGCCGGTAC
>JADLCA010000681.1 GCA_020847495.1 Candidatus Hydrogenedentota bacterium
CTACTCGCGCTTCTGCCCGCAGCGATCAAGCGCCTCCGCCAGCACCGCAAGTGGAATATCCCCGCCGGCCAGTGAGTCCGGAGAAGCACACCCCCCAACCCCCTTCAAAGGGGGGCAATCACAACACTAGTATTGCATATATTAAACCTTCCTCGGCTCGAAGGGCCCTTGGGGTCCCCCTTTGAAGGGGGCAGACCCGAAGGGTCGAGGGGGATGTTTAGCCGACAACCACAACCTCGGAGATTGCACAGGCACCTCGCACTCGTGCGCGCTATTCAGTATTCACGCTTGCTCTTGAAACACTTTCGCAAGCGCCTCCATCGCGGCCGTGTGCAGGCGCCCATTCGACGCAAGGATGCCCACATTGTTTGCAAGCGTCCGGCCCTGCGTGAAGTCCAGATCTTTGCCCATCAGATCCGTCACACGGCCGCCGGCCTCTTGAATGACCAGCGAGCCCGCCGCGTGATCCCAAATCTTCTCGCGGTAGTCCGGTTGCGCCTTTGTCAGAAGGCGAAACAAGAGGTCGCCATGCCCCGCCGCCATGACACTGTACTTCGCCTGGCTATCCATGAGGACGGGATCTGCGCGTACGCCAAGGGTCTCCACCAACTGGGCCACGCGGCCCGTGTTGGTATGACCCGCATCCACGGAACGCAGCAGGCGCGCGTCCGCGCTTTCTTGAATGTCTGAGACATGCAGCCGGGTCAATGGGCCTTCCTCCGCCAAGGGCTGCGTCCACGCGCCCTCGCCGCGCACGGCTACTACAAGCGAACCGCATCCATCTTGATTTGGGCGGTATCCGTCGCTGAGGTTCGGGCATCCCAGTACGCCTACATCGACCTGTCCATCCACGATGAGCGCCAACGCCACCGCGTACTGATCTCCGCGCAGAAAGCCCTTGGTGCCGTCAATTGGGTCAAGCGTCCAAAACCGCTCTGCCGGATTCTGTCCACCGTGGTCGATCCACGCACACACGGTTTGCGGCGTGGCGTAGGCCAAGTGCCGCCCGACGAAGCGGACGACGTTGCCCAGGTTTTGCGCGGCACTGTCTTCTTTCAAATGCGCGGAGTCTTCCTCCGCAACGAGCGGGTCGTTGGGAAACGTCTTCTCAAGCAAACAGCCCACCAGCGCCTGCGATGCGAAGTCTGCCACGGTAACCGGCGACTTGTCGCTCTTCGTGATCGTGTGATCAACCAGTTCCCGCTCGACTTCCCGCGCCACGCGCGCGGCCATACGGACAGCTTCCATCGCAAACTGCACTTCAGGCCTGCTAACATTCAATGACATCAATTCGGCTCCAATCCTGGGTCAGGGTTTGTGCATGAGGCAGCAGCCGGATCATACCGGATAACACAGGACGATGCACATTGGGAAATACAGACGGGGGACTGTCCATGCGGTTTTCTTCTAATGCAATTCTCCATGCAACAACGCTCTCTGTGGTGTTGTTCATTGCTGCAGTATGCGCCAACGCGGACTCCACGTCCCTGCAGAGCCTTCGCGCCCTGAACTATGTCGTGGTGAGCCCGCAGGGCCCACGAGATGGCGGCGATTTTGGTCCCAACACGCCCAATACCAAGACATCGGGCATTCAGGAGGCCCTGAATTGCGCCAAGGCTGCGCGCAAGGATGTCTACATTGCGGGCGGCACGATGCCAGAGCCCTTCAAGAACGGGGTCGTGTACCACATTCAGGAAACGCTGCGCATTCCCTGGTTTCAGGATTTCAAGCTCGACGGCGGCGAGTACGTCATCAACTACGACAAGACCGAGGGCGACGCCGTAGTCATCGACAGCCAGATGAGCTGCCGTTTCAAGTTTGGTTTGATTGTGTCGCCGTCCAGTGGAGCGGTGGTCCGCATGAAACCCGAGACCAAGGGACCCGATGGCTTCGCCGTGATCACGGCGAGCACCTTCGAGTTCAACGCGCTGGTGGGCGCGGGCAGTGTGTTCAACGATGGGAAGAAGGCGCCCATGGGCACGGGCCTCTGCCTCGACGCGTCGCTGGGACCGATTCTGTACAACCGGATCTATGCCACGGAGATCATCGCGTGCGAGACTGGCATGGCCATGACCTGCGGGCCGGGCGTCAACCCCACGACCACCGTCGCCAACAATTCCTTTGAGATTCTCTTCCTGCACCTGTGCAGCACGCACATGCAGGTCGGCGATACGGATGCCTCGGTCACGGCAAATGTGTTCAAGGTCAACTTGGACAGCGGCGGCTTGGAGAATGCAACAGGCGTCAGCATTTTCGGAAAGCGCAACCTGTTCACGCTCGATGTCGTGCGCATGGGCGATGGCAAGGGGATCATCTTTGAGTCCACCGCGGAAGACAACCATATAACGTGTATGAACATGTCCGGCGGTTACACCAACAATGCGCAACGTCCGGCCAACACCATCGTTCCTGTGCATTCCGAAGGGCTCGCCGTGCAAACCCCGGCCTTTCCCGCATCAGGTATCGCGTGCGTAAATCGCACACCGTTTGCGATCGAAGCGTGGGTGGTCTCCCCGGGCAAGGTCTCCGAATGGACCCTCATAGATAACAATGGAGTCTCACAGGTGTTCTCAGGCGCCCTGGGCACGGGCCAGACGATCCCACTACAACCCGGCGATTCGGTGACGTTCACCTATACGGAGGCCCCAACCTGGCGCTGGCGCGGGAAGTGAAGGCAGATGCTGAAGATCCTCTTCCGGCCTGAAGGGCCAGAACCATACTAGCCCTGGGCAGAGCGAAGCGACGCCCAGGGTTTGGTTGCAACCTTCTATATTTCGAGCGCTGAAGGCGCGGTCCGCTACGTGAAGAAGAGACTCCAGCCTCCCTCAGAAGCGCGGAAGATCCGCCGAGAGTGAAGAAGAAGACCTCAAGAATGGGAGCACAGGCGAGGGCGCCTGTGCCACACGTCTTC
>JADLCA010000682.1 GCA_020847495.1 Candidatus Hydrogenedentota bacterium
CACATCTGCGCTGTACAGCTCGGCATCCGCCTCCAATTCATCGAGAATGTATGCGTCCGAAGCGCGGATGACGCGAAGCCGCAGGTGCGCCCGGCATCGCTTGAGGTCGCTGTCCGTCTTGCCCTCTTCACGTTCTGCAACAGTGGTCACCGCTCCCAGGACCGCGATGTCCGCCAGGACCTGCCGCGCAATTTGAGCCGCTACCTCCGGACTGCCCCCCGCGCACAAGCGGATTTGCTCTTCGCCGAACTCCGAGATGAGTTCCTCGCATTCAAGAACCTCGAACTGGGCGATCCGCAGCTTTTCCGCTATGGCGGACTCGGCAACGCCCTTTTCCGTGAGCGGACGTGGCGGCGAGGGTTCAATGCGCTCCGTCACAATCAAGGCGACTCGGGGCCTTTGCCCATTCCCGTTCAAGAGGCAGGCGGCCGCATCCTGGCGTAGTTTCGCGTCGAGCAAGTCCCCCGCGATTTCCACGTGCGTGGAGTCTTCGGTCTTGGATTCGCTGAGCACGCGGTACGCCGGCACGTAGGTTTCGGGCTTCTCAATGAGGATGGCAAACGCGGAAAAATCCCGGGTGGGCGCGAGTGTTTCAAGCCGGGAAATCACCATCGCGCGCTGCGCCTCGCGAATGGCTTCACTCCGCGCCGCGGGACCAAGGCCCAAGGCGGTTCCCTCGGCACGGGTTTCGATAGGCGCAGAAGCCGCGGCCAAGACAGGATAGAGTATGCCCGCCAGTACGCACAGGAGCGCCGTGCGCGGCGTTCGCCGCCCGCTCTGTCCGCGGTTTCGCATTCCGGTGTGTGTTCCCCTTACGCGTCGCGCGTGGACGCGGCGCGCGGCCTTCGTGCCGGCACGCGCGCGTCAGTCTCGACCGCGCGCGATGAGAATGAGCCGCAGCAGTTGCAGCAGCGCCATCGCGGCCGCCGCAACATAGGTCAGGGCCGCTGCGGACAGGACTTTCTTGGCGCCATATAGTTCATCATCGGTCAGGTAACCGCCGCTGGCGAGCGCGCGGATGGCGCGTTTGCTGGCATCGAACTCGACCGGCAGCGTAATCAGCGTGAAGAGCACCGCCAACGAGAACAACAAAATGCCGATCTTCAGCAGCGGCGTCATGCCGAAGATGAGACCACCCAGCAGCAACGGCCACGATAGCGTGGAACTTATGCTCACCATCGGATAGATGGCGTTTCGCCACATCAGAAACGAATAGAGGTTGGCGTGCTGAATGGCGTGTCCCACTTCGTGCGCCGCCACTCCGAGCGCGGCGATACTGCGTCCGTGATAGACCCCTTCCGACAGGCGCAAGACACGCTCGCGGGGATCGTAGTGATCCGTGAGTTCCCCCGGCACAGCCTGAATGGGGCAATTGATGCCGTATGCCATGGTGCGCGCACCTTCCGCAGTGCGTACCTCGGCATTGCGCATAATAAGCTGGGCGACCTCCGCGCCCGTGAGTCCGGAGCGGGTCGCGATTTCAGCATACTTGGCGTACGTATGCTTTACCTTGAACTGCGCCCACAGCGACAGAATGATGCCCGGGATAAGCAGAATCATGGTGCTGTCAAAGTAAAGTGGAAAATGCACTTGAATCCGACTCCCTAACTTGCCGGGCTCTCCGGCTGTTTCTCCGTGCGCTGTGCCGGCGTGCGCATGGTGCACGATCCGTTGAACACCGCGCCTTCCTCGATAACAATGCGGCGCGCGCGGATATTGCCCGTGAGTTTCCCGGAAGCCAGTAAGCGGGCCACCCCGCCTGTCGAGATATTGCCGAAGACCTGGCCCGCCAGGGTAACCTCTTTGCCGCCCAAGGCGTCGGCGCTCAGGCGGCCCGTGCGCCCCAACTCAAGGTCCTGCGAGCACTCGACTTTCCCTTCAACCAATCCGTCGACGCGGCAGGACGTGGCCCGTACATTGCCTGAGATGAGGGCGCTCGGCGCGAGATACAGGCGGCCGTCAACGGTGACATCGCCGTCAATTTTGCCCGCGATCTCGGTTTCGGAACCGCTGGTCATGTTGCCTTCGATGATCACGCCTTCCGGTACGACCATCCGCTGCAACTTCACGTTGCGTGCGCGGCGGATCGCGAGGTCATCCGCGGTCACCGCGGGATTCTCACCCGCCTCTTCGACCGCATCGCGCGTGCGCCCCGGGCCCCGGTTCGTGTGGAGCACGTCCTGAAAGGCCGCGCCCATCCGCCCGAGAATCCCCCCGCTGCGCCCTGCTTGTTCCAAGGCCTCGAAGGTGTCTGGGATGTTGGTCTGTTGCGCCGGACCGGCTGGGCTGGCTGCCGGAGGCTGCGGGCTGGGTTTTGACTTGTCAAGCACGATTAGAAGTATCCAAGTCGGTTCGCGATATCGGTCACACACGCCGATATCTTCTGCCTGGGGTGACTGACCACAAATGGTGTACCGCAGTTTATCGCCTCGGGAACGCATTTATCAAAGAACAGGAATCCGAGATTCTCGGGTTCCACCATCAACGACTGGCGCGCGAACTTGGAGAGGATGTTCGCCGCGATCTGAGCTTCATACGCGTTGCGCGCGCGGTTCACGACGATCTTGGGTTTGATGGACCTGGCGATGGCCACCAATTCACCACAGATGCGCTTGCGCGTGTCCGCATCGAAAATCTCCGACGCGCGGACGGAATCGATGAACTCGCGAAGCGTCTCGTTGCGTTTGAGCAGCAGGCCCACCTCCGGACTTTGGTAGAAGCGCTCGATCTTCCGGAAGAGGGCGGCGCGCAGAAACTTGAACGCGTTGTCGATAATGGTCTTCTCCGGCTTGATGACGAGCACGCCGTTGGTGTCGGTCATCAGGAAGAAGTCCAAAGTGTTCAGATGCGCGCCCGCGTCCAAGTCGACAACGATAAGATCCGCTTCGAGCTGGCCCAGTTCCCGAATGAACGCAACCTTTTGCTGGTATTTGGGGTTCGCGACATCCAGCAGTCCCGTGGTGCCGGGAATGAGTTTAAGGTTCTCGTACTGCGTGTCCGTCAGGATGGCCCGGATGTCCTTGCCGCCCTTCTGGTAGAAGAAATCGTCAAGCTTGGATTGGGATTCGACCCCCAGGACGGTTTCGACGTTGGAACAACTGAGGTCGGCGTCAACCAGTACCACTCGCCAACCCTTGCGCGCGATCTCCACGGCGAGGTTGACGGAGAAGCAGGTCTTGCCCACACCCCCTTTGCCGCCCCCGATCACCAAGACTTCAGGGGCCGCCTTCTGGGTACGAGGAATGGGTTGTTCTTCAACCAGTCGCACCGATACCCTCCGAGCCCGCGGCATGGGTGTTCCGCAGCACCATAGACCGCTGGTTGAAGCTAACACAGCGTGCGTGATAAGTCAAGAAATTTGGTCTATCTAACTGGCCGCAGGACAGCACACTACGGAGCATGTGGCAGCGTTTGCTCTCTACTTCCCCGCAGTAACAATCTCCAGCGAAATGCTCGTGAGGTTCGGTACCTGTTGACCGTCCAGACCCTCAGGTCTGACAGGAGAGTGCACCGTCAAGGTCCCGCTGACCTCCCTCAGTCCTGTATCCTCCGAACCTGGAACATACGCGATTGCGGGCCGGTCCTCAGTGCCGTAGACATGGCAATCCGCGAATTCCACGCCACCGAGGTCAACGGCAACATCCGGCCGCCTTCCCATCAACATGATTGACGCGCGGACACCGCTATACTCGCGAACCGCTGCCACCCAAGACTCGCCGAACCTGCAGTTCTCAAAGCGCACCCGCGCAGCTTTCGCGGATTTCTCGGACAGCGCAAGGCTTTCCTCCGCCGTGTTTTCCGTCGTACAGTTGACGAACTCGATTAGACCTTGCGGTCCATCATCGCGGACCGCCGCGACCGTGACGCCGGAACTCCCTTCCATGTCGACGTTGGTGTAGTCTGCCATAGTCATGCCGACGCTTCCCATTCGGACAACGCAGTTCTCAAATCGAATCGACACGGGCTCGCTTGTGCTGCGCAGAGGCTTGAGATACACCAGAATCCCGCTGCCCGCGTTATTCTCCATCGTGCAGTTGCGAAAATGGCAATTGACCAAGCGTTCCTCGGGGGCATTGGGCTCCAGGTCGATGCCTGCCTGAGGGGCCGTGCCCGAAGTGCCGGAGAACACGCAATTCTCCACAAGGAGATTCTGCGCGCTGATTACGCTCAACCCTTGCCGGTGATGGTCAACGCACACACAGTTGCGCAGGGTCACATCTTCGCACCAGCGATTCTCAGCGGTTGCGCCGATATAGAACCCATCGCCCCCGGAACTCTCGACGCGCACGCCTTCCACGAGCACCCGCTTGCAGCCATCGAATGCGAAGCCCATGCGCCATTCGGCTTTTTCGTAATCCGCGCTCTGATAGTCCTTCTTATGCATCCGTAGCGTTGCACCGTATCCGCGAACCGTGATGTCAGTCATGTCCTCGGCGGAAAAGAGGGAATCTCCCTTTCCCTTGAACTCGCCTTTCTTAGCAAGCACGAGGACACCGGGCTCGAAGAGCAGCTCCAGATTGCTGCGCAACTTGATAGGCCGGACAATCCACGGCGCGCCCACGTATGGCACCGTGATCGTCTTCGCGCCGGAGTCAATCGCGGATTGCAGTGCTTCGGTCGAATCTTCGGCGTTGAATCCCCACCAGGCGGCGTTGGCATCGGTTCGCGTCCCCGCGGCGATTGCCGCAATTGGTTCGGAGTTCTGGGCTGGCGCAGGCGACTGCAATTCGGCGCCCACAGCCAGTCCCGAAACGGCAAGTACAATCACTCGCCAAAAGATGAACCGTATCATGCGTGTGCTCCCCCCCAATGGTTCACGCTGGAAAAGACTGTCACTTACGGTGTGCCAGCCAGTACGTCCGGAAGGACCGCAAACGTGGCAGCGACTCCAAATCCTTGCCCCGCACGATCTCCGAGACCTGAGCTTCCGTCAATGCAAAGCCCAAGTCTCGTAATGCGGATACAATGGCCTGTCCGTTCTCCGGCGACTTTTCGACGAAGAGATCCGCATCTTGGGTGGTATCGGGATAGCCAAGCAAGATTGCGCCCGACTTGCCAATGAAAAGATAGCGGACACAATGCCGTTGAAACGCTTCGCGGATTTCCTCCGCCTGACGATATTCAAACGCTGCCATAACCCAGCCAATCCGGCAAGTTCTCATTGCACCATTTGCGGTACTCCGCCATGGTGTCAAATGAACGATACGGTTCGTCGTCCAGCACGGGCTTGTAGGTGTGGATGAACGCATAGCGGAACCGCGTCTTGAGAGGCCGGCGTGCGGCAGCCTCAAACTCGGCAAGCCACTCCGCGGGGATGTCAGCCAAGTCAGGTGGAGTGCGTTCGGTGTTGTCGGTATTCTTGGTCAAAGCAGCTCTCCAGTTGTTTCTGTAACTGCTTAACGCCACTTGCTTTATGTGGGGCAGTCAGTATGCTCGCAAGCCCTTGGCATGTTCCCGGTCCAAGCCGCCTTTCCGAGTACTCCGCATCAGCCCAGGTGTTAGAAACGCTACGATTCCGAGGCTACTCCCCGGACTTTCTTTAGCCCCCTCCTAAGTGCTATACTACGCGAACCGCGTGCGTCTTGTCGACACGCCAAGCGAGGTTTTGAGGCAATTCATGGCGTCTCGTTTTCCAGAGTGGATCCGCCGTCCCTGGGCGTCGGGGCAGGATTTCAGCTTCACCAAGGATGTGGTGGAAGGGCTGGAGTTGCATACCGTTTGCCAGAGCGCCCGCTGCCCGAATATGTCGGAATGCTGGCAGCGCCGGACAGCCACGCTCATGATCCTCGGGAATACGTGCACCCGGAGTTGTCGATACTGTTCGGTGACGGCCGGTAAACCGGAGCCACCCGACCCGGATGAACCGCGGCACGTGGCCGACGCCATTGCGCGGATGAATCTGAAACACGCTGTCATTACGTCAGTTACGCGGGATGACCTGCCAGATGGCGGTGCCGGGCACATTGCAACCACTGTTTTAGCAGTTCGTCAGAGGTGCCCGCAGACCACGCTCGAACTGCTGGTACCCGACTTTCAGGGTGATTGGGCAGCAGTCGACACGATAATGGCCGTACTGCCCGAAGTGTTTTCGCACAACATTGAAACGGTCGAGCGGCTTTACTCCACCGTGCGCGGGCGCCGCTGTACGTATGAAACTGCCCTCGGGGTGTTGCGTCACGCTGCGGAATACCGGCCGCAGGCTATCATCAAGTCCGCGCTCATGGTAGGACACGGCGAGACCCCCCAGGAGGTGGAGCAGACGCTCCGCGACCTGGGCGACGCGGGCTGCGAGGCGGTCTGCATCGGCCAGTACCTGCGCCCGACACTCAAGCAGCGGGAAGTGGCGGAATACGTGACGCCGGAACAGTTTAGTAAATACGAAGCACTCGCGTACGAGTTGGGCTTCGCCTTCGCGGTGGCGGGTCCCTTCGTTCGCAGTTCATATCGCTCCGATGAGTTGATGAAAACGGAATTCGCGCGGGGCCGTGTGCAGGCCGTGTAACCGTTGCGAACGCCCGCTTTGGCCGTAAGTAAGTCGAGGGAGAACGTTGCATGACATACGAAGTCAAGTTGCCCAACCTGGGTGAGGATGCCGCCGATACCGCCACGGTGTCGTACTGGCTTTACGAAGAAGGCGATATGGTCAAGGAAGGCGAAGACCTGGTCGAGCTGACTACCGACAAGGCGGCGTTCAGCCTGCCCTGCCCCAAGACCGGAAAGCTCGAGGAAAAGTACGTGCAGGAAGGCGACGAAGTCTCCGTCGGGGACGTCCTCTGCACCATCGAGGATTAAGCACGCGTCTTGCCGCCCGTCGCTGGGCGCACGCGCAAATCTTTGCCGGGACACGTCCTCCAGGGCGTGTACCCGGCAAATTCACAAAGCGAAGTGGAAAGGAACGGTATGTCGATTGGCGTGGGGGTCATTGGCGCGGGAACCGTGGGAGGCGGAGTCATCCGCACTTTTCTCGCCAATGGGGAAGTCATCGCGCGAGCCACAGGCAGGGATGTGAAGCTGGTTCATGTCGCAGACCTGAATACGGAACTCTACAAAGACTTTGACCTGACCGGGGTCAGCATAAGTAACGACGCGATGGGCCTGGTCAATGATCCAAATGTCCACGTCGTGGTGGAGTTGATCGGTGGTCTCAATCCAGCAAAGAAGTTCATCCTTGCGGCCCTGAACGCCGGAAAGCACGTAGTCACGGCCAACAAGATGCTGCTCGCACACCATGGCCCGGAGTTATGCGAGGCGGCCGTCAAGAATAACGTGGAATTGCGCTATGAGGCTGCGGTGGCGGGTGGTATTCCCATTATCAAAGCCCTTCGGGAAGGCTTGGCCGCCAACCGTATCCAGTTCGTCTGCGGGATTCTCAATGGCACGTGCAACTACATCATGAGCCGGATGACCTACGAGGGACTCGAATTTGGCGAGGCACTGCGGCAAGCCCAAGCCAAGGGGTTCGCGGAAACGCCGCCCGATCTCGATATCGAAGGTCACGACACCGCGCACAAATGTCAGATAATCGCGTCACTCTGTTATTCCACGGAAGTGGCGCTCGAAGATATCCACACCGAGGGGATTACCAAGGTTTCCCACGCGGACGTGGCTTACGCGGGCGAAATGGGCTATCTCATTAAGCTGCTTGCCGTTGTGCGCGAACAGAACGGCGAAATTGAGGTCCGCGTTCACCCGACCCTCGTGCCGGACGACCACCTGCTGGCGTCTGTGCGCAATGAATTCAACGCCATATATGTCAAGTCAGATATTGCCGACGCAACGCTTTACTACGGCCGCGGGGCGGGCCGTCTGCCCACTGCGAGTGCCGTGGTTTCTGACATCATCGACATCGCCAAGCGCGGTAGCGGTCCCGTGCCCGCGCCCTTTAACTATCAACAGAAGCGGGCCATCCGTGACATGGGTCACGTTCAGGGCCGGTATTACCTGCGCCTGACCACGCTGGATCGCCCGGGCGTGTTGGGCAAGATATGCACGATCCTGGGTGCCCACGGCGTCAGTATCGCGTCGTGCATTCAGAAAGAAAAGCACGAGGTCAACCGGGTGCACGTCGTGTTGATGACGTACTCGACCGTCGAGTCGGACTTGCGCGATGCGTTAGGTGAGATCGACGCGTTGGACGTAATCCACGAGCCGACCCACTTCCTGCGTGTCTGGGACGAATGACCCCGGCCATTGGCCGGTGTAGAGAGGCATAACGATGCTCATCCAACCGCTGATTGAACGGTACCGGGAATACCTCCCAGTCACCGAAAAGACCTGCATTGTTTCCCTGAACGAAGGGTCCACGCCGCTGGTCCACGCGTACAATCTGAGCCAAGCGGTGAATCCCAAGCTCGATATCTACCTCAAATACGAGGGCCTGAACCCGACCGGCTCCTTTAAGGACCGCGGCATGACCATGGCCATCACGAAGGCGGTGGAGGACGGGTTCAAGGGGGTCATCTGCGCTTCGACGGGAAACACCTCGGCCTCCGCGGCGGCATATGCGGCCCGTGCGAAGATCAAGTGCGCGGTGCTCATCCCCGAAGGCAAAATCGCCATGGGCAAACTCTCTCAGGCGATGATCCATGGCGCGAAGGTGATCCAGATTAAGGGCAATTTCGATGAAGCCCTGAACCTGGTGCGCAGCATCACGGAGCATGAACCCATCCAGTTGGTCAACTCGGTGAATCCGTATCGCATCGAGGGACAGAAGACGGGCGCGTTCGAGATCGTGGACGATTTCGAGGGATTCGCGCCGGACTTTCATGCGCTTCCCGTGGGCAACGCGGGCAACATCACCGCCTATTGGAAAGGCTACAAGGAGTATCGCGATCTCGGCAAGGTCAAGCATCTGCCGCGCATGCTGGGCTTCCAGGCGGCGGGTTCGGCGCCCATCGTGCTGGGGCATCCCGTTGAGAACCCGCAGACGTTCGCCACAGCCATACGCATTGGCAATCCCGCGAGTTGGAAGACGGCCGAGGCCGCGCGGGACGAGTCGGGCGGCGTGATTGGCATGGTGACGGACCACGAGATTCGCGAAGCCTACCAGTTGGTTGCGGCCGCGGAAGGCATTTTCTGCGAACCGGCCAGCGCGGCGAGCATCGCCGGGATCATCAAGCTCACGGCGAACGGCTACTTCGACGACTTCGAGCCGCTCCATGGCGACCGCCTGCGTGTCGTGTGCATTTTGACGGGCCACGGATTGAAAGATCCCGACAGTGCCATCAAATCCGCCGAACAGCCGGTCACGGTCGAAGCGAAAGAAGATGCCGTGCTTGAGGTCATGGGCATCCACGAGCCCGCGGGCGCCGGGGCGTAGGCGCGCGAGGTGGGGACGTGGGAGCGCGCACAGGCGTTGGTGAGGAACATCCCCCTCGGCCCTGCGGGCCTGCCCCCTTCAAAGGGGTACCGAGTACGCGTGCCCTTTGGGCCGCGCATTCTTCGCGCCCACAGTCCACATGTTGCCCTCAAGTTGCTTGATGACCTACGTACATAGTGTGCACAGGTCCACCTTTGAAGGGGGCGTAGGGGGATGTTCCTCCTGAGTTCCTCCTGCATTGATCGCGATTGACCCTTGCCACGATATGGCGTGGCAGATGAAGGAAGCACCGATGTCTCAGCCGTTTGGTCTTGTGTTTGATATGGATGGCGTCCTCGCGGACACGGAGTCGCTGATTGCGCGGGCGAGCATCGACATGTTCCGCACGCTGTATGGCGTGGAGTTGACGGCGGAGGATTTTCGTCCCTACATCGGGACGGGAGCCGTCCGTTACGTCGTGGGGCCCGCTGAGGATGCGGGGATCACGATCCGCGACCTAGACGAGGCGATCGAGTTGCGCCACACGAATTTCGTGGCACTGCTCGACGCGGGCGAATGTCAGGCCTGCCCGGGGGCCATCGAACTCATCAACACCGTTGCGGCCACGAACGGTGAATGGAAACTCGCCATCGCCACGTCCACGCCGGAAAAGAAGGCCTACATCACCCTCGACAACGTCGGCGTGCCCATCGAGAAGTTCGCGGCGATCATCAACGGCGACATGGTCACCCACAAGAAACCCCACCCCGAGATCTACGAAACCGCCGCAAAGGCCCTCAACCTCGACCCCGCCCGCTGCATTGCCGTCGAAGACGCCGTCACCGGCGTGGCCTCCTCCAAGGCCGCCGGCATGAAATGCCTCGCCGTCACCAACAGTTTTAGCCGGCAGGAACTCGCCGAAGCCGACGTGATTGTCGATAGCCTGGAAAAAGTGACATTGAACATGCTGCGGAAGATGGTGGGGTGAGGATGTCCTTGAGGAGGCATCACCTTTCTGCCAACAGCAACTCCAGCCGGAGAAAGCTCTCTCTACCGCCAATTACTTTGTGAGCCCTTCTTCAAGTCCCGGAGGGACGCCCGAAAGTAGCCCAGGAATTCATTTCTGGGTGCGCGTGATCTTCCCCTCTTCGGCCAGTCCCGGAGGGACGGCAGAGTCTACTGTACCCAAATGGGACACAGGCGAGGGCGCCTATGCCACACGCGCTTGCCATGCCCGTAGGAGTTCTTCCTTTCTTGTCGATCTGGTTTGCACGAAGCCCTCAGGAGCTTCAGGAGAACA
>JADLCA010000683.1 GCA_020847495.1 Candidatus Hydrogenedentota bacterium
AATCTTCCGGGTGTTAAACACCGGGGACGTGAGTTTCCCGTGCTCTCATGATTCGGGCGGTCTGGGGTGGCATTTACGGAGTCTGCGCTGCACGCTTTCCCCGTGCAGCTTGCGTGAATGGGCTTTGGAAACCGGGATGGGGAGGGTGATCGATGAATCCACAGAGCAGATTCCACATCGCACATGGAGGGCTAGCGCCTCTGGGTCGCCGCGACTTTTTGGGTTTGGCTGCGGCCGGGGGAATCGGCCTGGTGGGTTATGCCGGAGCACATGCCCAGGACTCCGCCAGCCCGGCTGCCACCGGTGTTGCAACCCAGGGCCGGAGACCAAATATCCTGGTCATCGTTGCCGACGACCTGGGCTACGGCGATCTGAGCGTGCATGGCAGCACCGAGATTGCGACCCCAAACATCGATTCCATCGCTCAGGGCGGAGTGCGCTTCACCCAAGGGTACGTCTCATGCCCTGTGTGCAGCCCCACGCGGGCCGGGCTGATTACGGGCCGATACCAGCAGCGCTTTGGCCACGAGTTTAATCCGGGACAGGTTGCCGACCACCGCACGTTTGGACTGCCGTTGTCTGAAGTTACCGCCGCGAACATTCTTAAGTCCGCGGGTTATGCCACCTGCATGGTCGGAAAGTGGCATCTCGGTTTTTCCCCGGATCGCGTGCCGACGGCACGAGGTTTCGACGAGTTCTTCGGTTTCCTGTCGGGTTCACACTCCTACGTGAAGCTGGAGCCAAACGGTGAGAACTCCATCTTCCGGGGAACCGAACCTGTGATGGAAGAAGAACACCTGACCGACGCCTTCGCGCGCGAGGCCGTTGCTTGCATTGAGCGGCACAAAGATCACCCCTTCTTCCTGTATCTCACCTTCAACGCGGTTCACAACCCGCTTGAGCCGCAGCCCCGGTACCTCGACCGCTTTTCGGCAATCGCCGATGAGAAGCGCCGCAAATACGCCGCCTTGTTGACAGGACTTGACGATGCGGTTGGCCAAGTCCTTGGGAAGGTCCGCGAGGCAGGACTGGAGAGCGACACCCTCGTCTTCTTCATCAGCGACAATGGAGGTCCTACCGCGAACGGCTCCAACAACGCCGATCTCCGGGAGATCAAGGGAACCGTGTATGAAGGTGGCGTGCGGGTGCCCTTCTTCGCGCAGTGGAAGGGACATATCCCAGAGGGCGTTACTTTCGACAAGCCAGTGATATCGCTGGACATCCTGCCGACGGCCGCGGCCGCGGCAGCCGCTACACTGCCAGGGGACCGCGAGATCGACGGGGTGAACCTGTTGCCCTTCATTACGGGACGAAACGCCGCGCATCCGCATGAATACCTCTACTGGCGTTTTGGCGAACAATCCGCGATTCGCAATAAGGACTGGAAGCTCGTGCGCAACCAAGGAAGCGAAGAACTATTTCATCTTGCCGCGGACCGTACCGAGAAGCAGGACGTGCTCACGGAACAGCCGCCAATTGCGGAAGAGCTGCGGGCTGCATATGCGCAATGGGAAACCAATCTAATCGCGCCACTGTGGGCCCAAAGAGTGAGAACCCAAGCCCGAGGAAACACCCGGCTCACTGGAGATTAACCATGACCACTGGAATCTCACGACAGAACGTGAGCAGAAGAGATTACCTGAAGACTGCTGCCGGCGCGCTTGCAGCCGCCGGGCTCGGCAGCCGGATGGCGCGTGGGCAAGGTGGGACGCGTCCGCCCAACGTTCTGGTCATCATGTCAGACGAGCACAATGCGAACGTCCTGGGGTGCTATGGCAGTGTGCTCGCCCGCACGCCGAACTTGGACGCGCTCGCGGCACGGGGTGTCCTCTTTGAAAGTGCTTACACAAACTCCCCTCTGTGCGTGCCCTCGCGGCTTTCATTTACCTCCGGCAAGTACTGCTCGCGTGTGAGCGCGTGGAGCAATGCGTGCTCGCTGCCATCGCCCGATTATCCGTCGCTGCCGCGTCTTCTGAACGATGCGGGCTACGAAACCGTCTTGTGCGGCAAGATGCATTACGATCGCACAAGGCGTTACGGATTCACGACCGAACTTGAACCTCAATCCCTGAACATGAACAACATGAACGGCAAAGGCGGGCGGCGCGATGCAAGTGACCTGACGCCAAAGCCGGGACTGACAGAACGTTTCGAGGATTTCCATACAGGAGACACGTCGTCCTACATGGAGCACGATCGGCAGGTGACCCAGTCGGCCTCCACCTTCCTGGGGAACAGGCGGGCGGAGGATAAGCCGTTCTTCCTGCTTGCGGGATACATCACGCCGCACTTCCCGCTGATCGTGCCTGAGCTGTACTGGAAGCACTTCGAGGGACACGTTCCGCCGCCAAATATCCCCGAGGGGTATCTCGAATCCCAGCCGCGCAACTACAAACACTTGCGGATTGGATTCAACGTGGAAGACGCCCCGGCGGACATCGTAAAAAAAGGCCGTGAACTCTACTATGGCCTCGTCGAGTGGTTTGACGAGCAGGTGGGCCAGCTCGTGACAGCTCTCGGCAATAGTGAGGTGGCCGGGAACACGATCGTCATCTATACCTCCGACCATGGCGAAAACATGGGCGAGCACGGCCTGTGGTGGAAGAACGCCATGTACGATTCCGCGGCGCGCGTGCCGCTCAGTGTAAGCTGGCCCGCCCGATGGGGCGGCGGGCAACGCCGCACGGGCGTGTGCTCCCTCGTAGACGTGGTTCAGACCATCGTAGACGTGGCGCAGGCCAACGCTCCGGATGACTGGAACGGTGATTCTCTCACTCCGTACCTCGCCGACGCCAGTAGTTTCTGGAAGGATTCCGCGCTCAGCGAGTACTACGCGCACCATATCGCTTCGGGGTTCGTCATGTTCCGGCAAGGACCGTTCAAGTATGTCTACCACACGCCCGCCGATGAGCGGCACCCCGCGGAGCGCGAATTGTACGACCTGACATCAGACCCGGGCGAACTCAATAACCTCGCGGGTCAACCGGAGCATCAGGAGACCATTGCGCGCATGCATGCCGCGCTCATCAAGGAGATCGGTGAAGATCCTGATTTAACGGAGCACCGAAGCCGAAATGAATTGGCCAAAGGCTATGGAGCCGGGCCTGATTCCGCCAAAGCCAATGGCGCAGCCTGATCAATAGGAGCCACACGCAATGAAAGCCACATACACGCGCCGCCAATTCTTGAAACGTACCGGATCCGCGGGCCTGTCCGTGACGGCCCTGAACGTCCTGACTCGCACAGCCACCGCTCAAACGGGCAAACCGCCCAACATCCTCTTCTTCTTTCCGGATCAGCACCGGCCGGACTGGACCAGCATCAACGCTGGCATCGGTGTGCGGACGCCAAACATGGAACGCCTCGCCCGCAACGGCGTGCGCTTCACTCAGGCCGTATGTCCGTCGCCACTCTGCGCGCCCTCACGGGCGTGTCTTGCGCTTGGCCGCGAATATGATCGCACCGGGGTGCCCTCTAACAAACATGACCTGCCGGACGAAGCCGTCACGTTCTACAAACTGCTGCGCGACGCCGGATACCGCGTGGGCGGTGTCGGCAAATTCGATTTGCGCAAGGCCGCCAGCGACTGGGGCATTGATGGCCGCCACCGTGTCAATGGCCGTGTCTACTTTGATGAATGGGGCTTCACGGACGGCATTGACAGCGAGGGCAAAGGAGGAAGCCTCATTCGTATTGTCAATCGTGACAAACCGGAGCAGGCGCGTGGCGAATCGCCTTATTCCAAGTTCCTCACAGACCGAAACGATGGCACATTGCAGCGCTACCTGGCTTGGATCGGGGAACTCCGGAAGGCCGAGCACAACTACGCGTTTACGAAACCCATGGATATTGCCGATGACGCGTATAACGACAACTGGGTAGGACAGAACGGTCTGAACCTGGTTGAAAGCTTCCCAACGGATCAGCCGTGGTTCCTGCAGGTCAATTTTCCGGGTCCGCATCCACCCATGGACATCACACCGGGCATGGCGGAATGGTACCGCGACGCGGCTTTTCCGGGGCCGCACAAGAATGATGAATTGGCGCCCGAAGCGCACACGGCGATACGGCGCAATTACTCCGCTATGGTTGAGAACATCGATCGCTGGCTAGGCCGCTATTTCGAGGCCATCGAGCAGCGGGGCGAACTGGACAACACCATCGTGGTCTGGAGCAGCGATCACGGCGAGATGCTGGGCGATCACAATCTCTGGGGCAAGCAATACCCGCTTCAGCCCTCAGCCGGTGTGCCGCTGCTCGTCTCAGGGCCCGGAGTGCAAAAGGGCCATGTGCACGGCGGCCCGGCCACAATACTGGATCTCACCGCAACATTCCTCGACTACGCGGGTGTGACGCGTCCGGACGACATGGACAGCATAACGATGCGGCCCCTCCTCGAGGGCCAGACCAGCGTGGGCCGCACGCACGTGTTGTCGGGACTCAATACGTGGCGCCTGGCCTTCGACGGACGCTTCAAGCTCATTCGGGGGTACGACCCGAAGAGCCCGAAGAATCAGGCATACGACAACGCCGGGGATTCGGCCGATGTGGAGATCCTCTTGTTCGATCTGAAGTCGGATCCACTCGAGGACACGAACATCGCGGCGGCAAACCCGGACATCGTGAAGCGGCTGTCCGCGTTCTTGAAACCCGTATGAGCGCAGCCTCACAAACAGAACGGATTGCTGAGTAAGGAGGATTCCTTGCCGCCTGCCAGGCGACGAGGAAGCAGTCCCGTCCCATTGAGCCATAGTTGTGCCCTCACTCCGTCGAGAACGTAAGCTCCAGAAGAACCGGTTTCATTCAACAGCCGTTTCCGGGTCCGAGCGCTGAACTGGGGTAGACCGACTCTCCCATCACTTGCGCCGCACATGCCGGCGGGAGCATCCTGTTTTGGGAGTCTCAGCGGGGTTCGACGGTGCAAGGAGATCGCGCCATGCGACTGCTTCGGATCGCCCTGTTTGTGTCCTGTTGTTGCGCCCCTCATGCCTTCAGCGAAGAGCCGCTGTCGGAGCGCTTCGGTCTCGTTCATGGCGAGCCGGGGTTCTGAGTAGAGCTGGGCACCGCGTGGACGCGCCACGACATGAGCTGGGACGGCATTGAACGCGAGAAAGGCATCTTCACCTTTGGCGAGTGGCCCGCGCGCGTGGATTCCTTCCTCGCACAGCGCGTCAACCTTCTTCCCATCCTCGACTACAATCCCGCGTGGGACCGCGAAGTCTCGCCCGCGGACGAGGAAACGCGCGATGCCTTTGCAAACTATGTGGCGCGTTGTGTAGCGAAATTCAAGGGCAAGTTGCACTATTGGCAAGTGTGGAATGAACCCAACATCAGTTTCTGGAAGCCCAAGCCGAATGCGCGCGATTATGCCGAGCTGCTGCGGCGTTCCTATCTCGCTGCCAAGAACGTCGACCCGGCGGTCAAGATTCTGGGATTCAATTGCTCCGATATCGACCTCGACTTTACTGAACAGGTCATCCGTTACGGAGGTCTCGACTATTGCGACATCCTCGCGTATCAACCCTACCGCATTGCACCGGAGGTGGGGCACTTTGAGGAAGTGGATGCCTTGCGCGAACTCGTCGGGCGGTTTGGACCGCAGAAGCCGATCTGGTTCACCGAGATGGGCTGGGCCACCCAGCACTTCCCCTTCGCGGAGGCGCCCGGTCTGGATCTGATGGCGGAGCGCCCGGCGCGCCGTCAATGTGCATTCCTGGTCCGTTACATGGTCATCATCCAGGCCGCCGATATCGAGAAAGTGTTGTGGTTTTCGCAGGCCGCGGATGGGGCAGGCCTTGAAGACCACGCCCAGGACAAGAAGCGCCTGTCCTTCTATGCCTACCGGCACCTGATGCAGACGCTCGACGACTACAAAGATGTATGCGAACTAACGCCGCGGGGCGCGTTCGGCCGGTACGCGTATTTGTTTACCTGTCCGTCTCAGAACGTGGTGGTCACGTGGTCCACGCCAGGGCCGCAAGCAATCGATACGCGAACATGGGGCCGGCCGCGGGATGCGCGCGACATGCTCGGAGAGCAAATTCCCGTTCCGGAAGTAGACCGGGTCCCGATATCGAGCGAGCCCATCTACCTCTTCTATGGTCGAGGAAAGACACCGCAGACCGCCACGCTGCGGGTCGACCCGTCGCGCATGTGGCTAGCCCCGGGAGAAGAGACTACCGTCACAATCACGCCAACGAATGCCGTCGTTGAGGCCGTTCCGGAGTCTGTTTCGATCACGCAACCCTACGGATTGTGGGTCTCATCAAAGCGCTTGGGAATCGCGGGTAATGCTCCTTCTTGTTTTGACGTGCGCGCACCACGCAATGCCAAGCCGTCCCGCCAGGCCCTGCGCGTGCGCGCTGGCGATACGGCATGGACGATCGAGGTGAATGTAGTCCCGCGGCAACTGTGGGCATACCAAGGCGAGTGCAAGGGCTACCTGACGCCTGTCGCGCTTACGGGCAACGATGGGCGGCGGGAAGTGCTGCTGGCGGCATACGACTCTCCCGAGTTGACATGCCTGTCCGCCGATGGATCGTTAGCGTGGCGGTATGCCGAACCTGCGGCACTCAATGCCCCGCCGATCTCGGCCGATATCGACGGGGACGGATCGACGGAAATCGTCACGGCTGTGCCGGCGTTGCAGACGGTCCTCGCGTTGGGCGGTGAAGGCGTGCTTCGTTGGCGCACGCTTCTGTCCGGAGAGCCACTGAACGAGAATCCGGGATGGAGTTGGACGCATCCCGCGGTGCTCAATGTTCCCGGTGCCGCGCAGAGACGCATCGTGTACGCCGACAACCACGGCATGGTGACCTGCCTGAGCAATAGTGGAGAAACGGTTTGGCAAAAGGCTGTCTCCACGGAGCGCTGCGATAAGCCGTGTTTCACCGGCGACGTACTGGGGGACGGCACCCAGTCCATCATCGTGAGTGACAAGGCCGGATCCGTGTTCTGTCTGAACGCCGCGGGCGATCAGGTCTGGCGCGTAGACACGGGCGCCGAGATCACGGCGACTCCCTTGGCGGGTGTGATTCGCAAAGGCGAGCCGCCCTCCATCTTTGTGGCCAATCAACAGGAAAAGCTCATTCGCATATCCAATCGCGGGATCGTGGAGTGGGAATCTCCGTTGGGAGGCACGATGGATCTGGGGGCCGGTATCGCACTCGCTGACCTTGACGGAGACGGCGAGTCTGAACTCGTTACGTCAACCCGAAACCACGAGGTACTTGTCTTTGACGCAACCGGTCACCTTCAATGGCGCGTAGAAACGGGCGCGCAGATTCGCTCGATTCCCGTGGTGATCGACATCGACGAAGATGGCGAACACGAAATCCTCATCGGGTCCGCTGATTGGCTGCTTTACTGCCTTGGTCCCCGTGGTGACATTGAGTGGACCTTCAACACAGGCAACCGTATCGACGGTTCGCCTCTGATCACCGATATCGACGGCGACGGCCACTCGGACATTGTGCTGCCCGTGCGCGGAGGCAAGGTGCTTGCCCTATCCCCGATGAGGTAGAAGAAGTATCGTGCCGTGCGAGAAGGGCTTTCCGGCCGCGCATGGGTGTCAACTCAGGGCGAGCGAACATGGCGAACTCCACGGCATCTGAAGGGCGCGGCCCAGGAACACCTGCGAAGCCGTCCTGGTCCGAAACGGGTGCGCGCTGTCAGTTGTACACGAGGTATGCGGTGGCCTTGCAGGCCGTATTGATCTTGATGCGTACCCAGTGGGCGGAATAGCCATCGGGGAATTCGTGGTGTGCGTACCTGCTCTTGGGTTTAACCTCGATGCGCGTATATGGAACCCAGTGGCCGTCGCCAAGGAAATCCACCTCCACATCAAAACCCACGGTCTCCCTGGCGTCATGCGCGAGGTGGAGTACTTTCTGGTCGTATCCCGTCATGAGGTACGGATCCGAAACGGTACCCTCTTCAACGGGCGTGTCCCACCACGGCCCGCCCCATCCGGTGGGCTTACCCATTTTCCACAAATCATCGATGACGCCAAACCACAGGCCGGACTGAGGCTGGCCCTGATCGTGATCGATCTGATCGGATGCCAAGACCAGGAATCCTCGCCATGAACAAAAGTCCGGTATCACGCGGAGATGTGTGCAGATTGGACGAATCCCCCAGATGTTGCCGCCGTAGGCGAAGGGCGGAAGTTCAAAGAACGTGCCGTGAACATCCATGAGCAGGCGTTCTGTCTGTGCGTGGCGGATCCGCATCCATTCCGTATTCCATGCATGATCCCAGGTTTGGCTCGACTTGGGCAGCAGATACCGCTGCCATTGCCCGTTCACGAGTGCCCGCAATACCACGCTGGACCTGGTCCACCCGGTCGCGTAGACGACGTCCCCACCATAGGTGGCGTTGCCCGCGCTGCCGCTGACTTCCACGAAGGGATTCCGCTCCACGATGCTCCAGGCCTTGCCATCCCACTCGGCGAGCCGTCCCGCGTGACGCTGGTCGAGAAACTCCCTTTCGTCATAGGTATTGTTGGCAACGACTACTCGGCCTTGGCCTGTGTACGCACTCTTGAAATGCGGCGTGGCGTCACCAATTTCGAGTACCTCGCGAAGATCGAAGAGCTGCGTGGCTTCGAGAGTGCGAACGTTGACTTCCCAGAACTCCCCTTCCATCCCCAGGAAGTAGACCATGTTCTTGGGGTCGGTCAGGTGCGTGCACGTGGCGCAGAGCCGGTGTCCTTTGAGCGATTCGATGGTTCGCACCTGGCCATCCGCGTCGATCGCGTGGGGACCAATGAACGCCTGCCCGCTTGGCCAATGCACCATGCGATTCGCAAAGGTCCCCGTTACGGAAGCAGGATGCCGGTGCATGCTCATATCGCTGTCGATTTCGTACAGCCCAAGGCCTTGCCCGTGTATGTGCGCCACATAGCCGACGGCCCAGAGTTTGCCACCCCAAGGCACCAGCGCCCCGATGCCGGCCTCGCTGCTGCTTCCCACACCTTCGGCCATCACCGTCAGGCCGGGCGCCACACCGCCAATGCGCGTGGGAGACGGAGTTGAAATGCCTTGCACATTCTCTTCCAGCCCTTCCAGGTAGAGGCGGATTGCCTTCGCCAGCGACCTCCCGAAGGCGCGCGCGCTTTCCGGTGTCACCGGTTCGCCACCCGCATTCGCGTAAGGCACTTCGATACCGGCGGCCAGGCGCACGCCTTCAAGATCCCCGGCCCACCGGGTGAAGCTGCGCCCTGTGGCGTAGTTGCTGGACGTGTTCCAGTCCTGGCCGTGCTGCAGATTGTTGGAGGCTGCATAAGGAAGAGGGCCCCGGTTGACATCTTCCAGAATCGCGCCGAAGGACTGTTGCCGCCCCCACATGGCCTCGTCATTGCTGCCCACAATGTAGATGTCCTCATTGTGCTTCCCGCGAATGTACGGGCAGTGCAAGTCCACCGCGATCCGAAGCCTGCGGTTCGACCAGTTCGCAACGCGGGTCCTCAAGGCCGCCACTTCAGGATGCACGCTCGGTCCAATGTAGTCACGATTGTGATCGCGAGGCCGCCGGTTCTTGCCTTGATCGCCGTCCTCCACGCCATCCTTGTCCATGAACGGAATCGCCAGCACTTCCACATTCCGGCGAAACCAATAGCCATCGTCATCGTTCGCGAGGAGCGCCGTGAGAAACCCTTCCAATACGAAACTCGCCATCGACTCACACGCGTGATGCCGCGCCGTCAGCACGACGCGGTGAGATGCTTCACCATCCAGCCTGCCCGCCCGCAGGGCTTCCACATCGCGGCCCTTCTTGCTGGTGCAGAGTTTCTCGACCACCATGGCCGGGGATTTCCCTTCGGCCGCAAGGAATGCGCGCAGGTTGGATTCCTGATACGGGATCGTGAATGAAAACCAGGCTTGTCCGTTGTTTGTTGGAAACGCGTATGCGAAAGACGGCCCGTCTACTGCCTTGGCGCCAAGCCACGACCAGGTCGCGCCGACATCGGTGCTCACGGCGGGCCCGCGCACGCCTATCGGGTTCTTCTCCGTGAAGCGGAACGTCAAGGTGCGCCCGGCCGCGCCCGAGACCCGGAAGTTCCAATAAAACCACCAACCCTCCGTATCGCGCAAATCCGGCTTGATATAGACCGTGTCGCCCTCCACGCGCTCGACAACAGCGTTGCCACCTGGGAAATCCATGCTGATTTCAAGGGGTGGTGCCGTTTCGGCCAGGGAACTCACGCATAGAAACGCGATCCCAAGTAACGGCAAGGTCCGCCGCATCCAGGCAAGGCTGGTGCGGGCGAAAACGCATAGGGTTGGCATTCTTGCTCCTTTCCGCTCAAGTGCAAGGCAATTCTAGGTCTCGAGATGGCCGCAATCAATGGCGCGCAAATCTGCCGCTGCGCCAGATTGAATGTGGGGCGCGGACTTGCCCGGCACCAAGCTCACGATCGTGGAACCGAGCCGCCCATCAGGGCCATAATGGCACTTCAATTGAGTGCACACCGGGGGCGCCGATCATGAACAACGCACTGCTTTTCCTTCCCATACTGGCTATTGCCCTTTGCGGATTCGCGAGCAACGCAGAGGAATTGTCTTTTGAGAATCCTCCCGAGGCTGACCGTCCGTGGGTCTACTGGTTCTGGAAGAACGGGAACATCAGTAAGGAGGGCATCACCGCTGACCTCGAGGCCATGGAGCGGGTGGGCATCGGCGGCGCAATCCTGATGGAGGTCTCGCTCAGCGTTCCGCCGGGGAAATACTCCTTCTTCAGTGAGGAATGGCGCGGCCTCTTCAAGCATGCGGTTCTGGAAGCGAACCGCCTGGGTCTTTCGATCAGCATGAACAGCGCCCCCGGCTGGACCGGCAGCGGCGGCCCCTGGGTCACTCCCGAGCAGTCCATGCAGAAAGTGGTGTTCAGCGAGACGGCCATCTCGGGACCTAATCAAGCCCGGCTCCAGTTGCCCCAGCCCGAGACGGTACAGGGGTTCTACCGTGACATTGCTGTCGTCGCGTTTCCCTCGCCGGCGGGCGCCTATCGTATCGACGATATCTCCGAGAAGGCGTTCTACCGTCGCGGTCCCTTCACCTCGCAGCCTGCCGTGCGCGCGACGCTGCCTTCGCTCGCGGAGTATCATGACGCTCCCACGGATTCCGTCATTCCCTTGGAGGGGATTCTTGACATCACTTCACACATGGACGCGTCCGGTATGCTGTCGTGGAGCGCCCCTGAAGGCGAGTGGACCATTCTGCGTATCGGCCACACGAGCACCGGTCAGACCAATCGCCCGGCACCGCTGCCCGGGCTCGAGTGTGACAAGCTTGATACAGAAGCCCTGGACGCGCATTTCCGCGAATTCATCTCGGTCCTGCTCGAAGATGTTGGCCCTGAAGCACGAAAGGCGCTGGTCGCCGTGCACCTGGACAGTTGGGAGGTGGGCGCGCAGAACTGGACCCGGCGATTCCGGGAGGAGTTTCAGGCGCGCCGCGGCTACGACCTGCTGCCCTACATGCCCGTCATGACGGGTCGCGTCGTGCAGAGCCTGGAAGTCTCGGAGCGTTTCCTGTGGGACCTCCGGCAGACCGTCTCGGAGATGCTGGTCGAGAATCACGGCCGGCATCTGCGAGGCCTCGCGCAGGAACAAGGGCTCTGGTTCTCCGTCGAGCCCTATGACATGACCCCCTGCGATGATATGACCCTCGGCGCGACAGGGGACGTGCCGATGTGCGAGTTCTGGAGCAACGTCTTCGACTCGTGGTACAGCGTCAGAGAGGCTACATCGGTCGCACATGTATACGGCAAACCCGTGGTCGCCGCGGAAGCCTTCACCTCGATCGACCGCTGGCTGTTGCACCCGGGAGCTATCAAGGCACAAGGTGATTGGGCTTTCTGCGAAGGCATCAACCGCTTCGTGATCCATCGCTACATCCACCAGCCGTATCCGAATATCCGGCCGGGGTTGAGCCTCGGCCCGCATGGACTGCACTACGAGCGAACGCAGACCTGGTGGGAGTACTCACGTCCGTGGCATGAATACCTCGCGCGCTGTCAGCACCTCCTGAAGCAGGGCCGTTTCGTGGCGGACATCCTTTACCTGAGCCCGGAAGGCGCGCCCAACGTGTTTCAGGGTCCCGACCCCGCGCCCAAAGGCTACAAGTACGATGGGTGCACACCAGAGGCCTTGCTTGCCCGGGTATCAGCGGAAGATGGACAACTGGTGCTGCCCGGAGGTATGCGGTATCGAATGCTTGTTCTTCCCCAGGCCGAGACTATGACCCCGGCCGTGCTTGCGAGGATCCGGGATATTGCCGCAGCAGGGGTCGCTGTCGTGGGTATGCCTCCGCGCAAGTCGCCCAGCTTGTCGAATTACCCCGCGTGTGATGCCGAGGTGCAGCACCTCGCGAAAGAAATCTGGTCGGCTGGCCACGAATGGACACCTGTCCAATTGGCCGAAGACGCGATTCAAGCGCATTCCGGCGGCGGGCTGCGGGACGCTGTTGCCGAGGCGCATTGGATTTGGTATCCCGAAAACGATCCGGCATCGCCGCCTCCTCCCGGCAAACGCTATTTCCGGCGCACGTTCACTGTGCCCAGCGACGCGGCCATACAGTCAGCCCGAATGGTCGTGACTGCAGACAACTCCTTTTCGCTGTATGTCAATGGGGCGCCGGCCGGTTCCGGCAGCAATCTCAACGAGCTGTTCGCGCTGGACTTGGCCACCTACCTGCAACCCGGCGTGAATCTGCTCGCAATTGCCGCCGAAAACAAGGGGAACAAACCCAATGCGGCGGGGGTCATCGGCGAATTGGTAGTGACGCTCGACGACGGGCGCGAAATCACCGTGGTCACGAACGCCGAATGGCAGTGTGCCGTTGAAGTGGATGAATCCTGGGTGCGCGCCGCCGAAACGCTCAACTGGGTGACCGCGCGCGACGAGGGACAGTTCGGCGTGGCACCGTGGGAGGATGTCGGCCGGAAGGCCGTGCGAATCGACCCCTATCCTGATTCACGTGAGATAGAGCGATTGCTCAAGGACATGGGCGTGCCACCGGACTTCGCCTCGGACGCGGAGTTGGACTACGTTCACCGCGCCATGGGTGCCACGCACACCTACTTCGTATGCAACGAAAGCCAGAATCCCGTTGAAGCGGCGTGTGCGTTCCGCGTCACCGGTATGAAGGCGCAACTGTGGCACCCCGAGTCCGGCCGTAAACGTGACTTATCCCGAGGTTCCGTGAGCCATGATGGCCGCACGGTATTGACCCTGCGATTCGAACCGGAGGAGAGCTATTTTGTCGTGTTCAGTCCTGTTGATCCCAGTAGTCCGCCTGCGGCCTCCGGCCGCTCCGGCAACAGCGGCTTTCCTTCACTTAGGACGGTCTTGGAGATAAGCGGTCCCTGGAACGTGACGTTTACCCCACAGGACGGCGGGCCCGAAGAACCCGTGGTCTTCGAGAATCTCGCGGATTGGTCACAGCGCTCGGAGGACAGCATCCGTTACTACTCCGGAACCGCGGCCTATGCTAAGACTGTCGACATACCCGCCAACGTCTTGGAACAGGGCCGCCCGTTGTACCTGGACCTGGGGCGCGTTGAAGTTGTGGCATCCGTCAGTGTCAACGGGAAAGCTGTGGGGACTGCGTGGAAACGTCCCTTCCGCGTTGACGTCTCCGGCGCGGCGAAGCCGGGCTCCAACGCGCTCGAAATCCGTGTGGCGAATCTCTGGCCCAATCGCATGATTGGTGACGAGCACCTGCCTCCGGACAGCGACCGCAATGCGGACGGCACCTTGAAACAGTGGCCGCAGTGGATGATCGACAATCAGCCCAGCCCAACGGGCCGCCGCACCCTTGCCACGTGGCAGCACTGGACCAAAGATGATCCGCTGCTGCCATCCGGTCTGTTGGGGCCGGTCACCTTGATGGAGGAGGAATGACGCGATCGCGGTTGCGAAAGCGTCCGAGTGTTAGCCGGGCGGCACCGTGCTCTGCTGCGTGACGGTTCGCCGCGCCGCACATCCGGACTTGAGCATACGGTAGAGGAATACCGGGTTGCCCACGACATAGCGGCGCCATAACCGGCGCGGCTCGCACCACATGCGATACAGCCATTGCAGGCCGGCCCGCCTGAGGATGGGAGGCGCCTCCTTCATCGCTCCTGCGAGAATGCGGATGGTGCCCGCGCCTATCCCCCACACGATCGCTTGCGGGCAGCGGGCCCGGGCAATCTCGCAGATACGCTCCGTTCTCGGTGTGCCCATGCCGACGAAGATGAAGTCGACAGATCCTGAGGTGCGGAAGATCTCGTCATACTCCTCTTCGTGAAGATATCCGGAGTAGACGCGCTGAATCCGGCAGTGCTTCGAGAAGGCTTCGATCGCGCGCGCGGCGATCTCCGCCTCCGGCTGGGTCACGCCAATCAGAATCCCCGTATTGGGGCGGATCGACGGGTCGGTGAAAAACGCG
>JADLCA010000684.1 GCA_020847495.1 Candidatus Hydrogenedentota bacterium
CTCCTCCTTGGGTTGGGGCTTGCCGGCTTGGGAGTTCGGCGGTGGCGCTTGAGGGCCTAACGGCGAACGACTTGTAACACACCTCACACAACGGGAAAAGGGCCGCTCAGGATGAGCGGCCCTTTTCCTTTGTAATGGCCGACTTCCCTGACCCTGCTCTCGCGCGCAGGGATCCACACTGCGGACCCGTCATTTCCAAACCCGATATGCATTCTGTGCATACTCACATACAGTGAATGAACAATCCGCAACATAAGCACGAGTCAGGGCAGCAGGTACCAAACGCGTAACTCATTGCCTATCAATCGCCTGCTGAGATTTGGACGTATGGTACGGCTGTTGCTCTTCGCCTGCAGGAGTGAGGATAGATGGCAGTCGTGAATACAATCCACGACATGCAGCGCGAGGTGCCGCGGCAATGTACAAAGAATCAGTTGAGCTATACAGTGCTCCTTCGCTGGCGCATGAACTCAATGCACCGGCCACGGTGCGTCGAGGCTCCGAAGGAATTTCGGGCGACAGCGCACCCAAGGGGAACGCGGTATCGGTGCGACGTGGAGGTGTGAGCGCAAGCCGTCCTTCACAATTGGAGTTCAGGATTGCCACCGAGGACTGGGAGTTCGAGCAGATTCACGCGCTCAACTACCGGACCTTCGTCGAGGAGATTCCGCAGCATGCCGTGAACCGGGACAAAAGCCTGGTAGACCGGTTCCACAGGGACAACACCTATTTCGTCTGCGTGCGCGAGCGTCACGTTCTGGGGATGGTCTGCGTGCGTGACAAGCGCCCGTTCTCTCTCGACTACAAGCTGGACGACCTAAACGCTTACCTTCCCCCGCACCAGTCAGTCTGCGAGGTTCGGCTCTTGTCCGTGGAGCCGAAGTACCGGCGTGGACATGTTCTCAACGGGCTGCTGAATGCTCTTGCGCGATACGCGGTCGAAAAAGGCTATGACCTGGCCGTCATGTCAGGGTTGGAAGCGCAACAGAAACTCTACAGGCATCTGGGGTGGATTCCATTCGGACCCAAGGTTGGCACGCCGGGCGCCCGGTATCAGCCGATGTACCTGACGCTTGAAGCCTATGCAACGCACGCGCGCGAAGCGCTGGGGAAAGAAACCCAGGCACAAGGGTCTCACGCACAAACCCATCTACTGCCGGGACCCGTAAACATGGGCGCGCGCGTGCGCAAGGCGATGGCCCGCGTACCGGTGTCACACCGTTCCGATGCGTTCATGGATGAATTCCAACTGGCTAAGCAGCGGCTCTGCCACCTGACAGGCGCACGCTCGGTCGAGGTCTTCATGTCCTCGGGCACATTGGCCAACGACGTCGTGGGAGGCCAGCTTTCGCTGCTCGGGGGGCGCGGCGTGGTGCTGTGCAATGGCGAGTTCGGGCGTCGGCTGGTCAATCATGCGAAAGGGTGGAGGCTGAACTTCAGCGTCTTTGAAGCGCCGTGGGGCGGGATCTTCAACGCGAAACAAATTGAGGAGCATCTGGACCGCGAGAATGACGTGGCGTGGCTGTGGGCGGTACATGGCGAAACGTCCACCGGCGTATTGAATGATCTCGGTGCTCTCGCACGCATCTGCAAACGCCGCTCCATTCGCCTGTGCATGGATTGTGTCAGTTCGTTGGGCAACGTCCCACTGGATTTGCGCGAGGTTTTCCTGGCGACCGGCGTCAGCGGCAAAGGTCTGTGCGCTCCTTGTGGCCTGTCGATGGTATTCCACAACCATCAGGTCAACGCGGCGCCGGATCGCCTTCCACCTTGTCTCGATCTGGGGTGCTTCGCGGAACACCGGGGCGTGCCCTTCACGATATCCTCAAACCTGGTCCATGCACTGTCCGCGGCGCTGGATTTGCTGGACGTTGAAGAGAAGAACCGCCGCGCGACGCGGCTGTCGAAGAGGCTGCGAAAGCGGCTGGAGACATCGGGCTTTGCGGTGGTGGGTCCGGAAAAGCACTCGTTCCCCGCCATCGTCACGGTGGCGGTTCCCCGCGCGTTTGAAACGGCGGCACTCGGACGGCGCTTGGAAGAGGGCGGTTTCCTTGTAAACTTCAACACCGGGTATTTGCTGGAACGGAACTGGATACAGGTGGCGTTGATGGGACCGGTTTCATGGCATCAATTGGAGCGGTTCTGTGCAAACCTGGAATCACTGTGCAGGCCCGCGTAACACGAGTGGAATTCCGGCCATATTGAGAAGTGCCCTCCCACAACCTCGCAGTAATCTCCCCCATCGCAGACTCGCAGGTACGTCACCGTTTACCATCCCAGACGCGACTATCGCTATTGACCAGGGGAACGCGACGGGGTAGATTCAATTGGGCATGAAGGAAGAACCCGTTTCGTACAGTTCGTGGAGTCTGCAGTGGCGGCTGCGTTGATACGCACAAACGCAATGAGGTGACTCGGCATGAAGATGCGGCGAAGGACTTTCTTACAGTCGGTTGGAGCAGCGGCGTTGGCGGCGCGAACCGCAGCGGCTCAGTCGAATGAGATAGCACGGCCTGCGTCCGCAGGCGATTCACGCCCCAACATCCTCTTCATCATGCCGGACCAGATGCGGGGCGATGCAATGTCCATTGCGCGGCACCCGGTCCTCCTGACGCCGAATATTGATGCGATCGCCGCGCAGGGGACGCGTTTCGCACGGGGTTACACAACGTGTCCTTCCTGCATACCTGCGCGCCGTTCGTTGCTTACAGGATTGCATCCCGCATCAAATGGCCTCGTGGGCTATCAGGAGGGCGTTCCTCTCAAGCATCCGGCATTCCCTCAGTTAATGCTCGATTCTGGATACTCGACCGTGTTGGTAGGCCGGAACATGCACCAGTCGCCATACGAGACCCCCTACGGGTACGAGAAGCGCGTCCTCGGCTCCAACTATATTGAAGGTGATGAGTATGCGAAGGACTTCGAGGCTGAGCTGCCCGGGATTGGCGGCACGAAGAGCATAGGCATCTCATTCAACGGATGGGCTGCGCGTCCCTGGCCCTACCCTGACCATCTGCATCTCACTCAGTGGACTGCAACCAAATCGCGTCAAGCGCTCGAAGAGCACGACGAGACGCGTCCGCTCTTTCTCACAAGCTCCTACATCGCGCCGCATCCGCCGCTCATCCCCCCCGCGTTCTATTATGAGCGCTATCACGCCATGCAATTGCCTGACGCGGCAATTGGGACCTGGGAGAAACGGCCGGAGAATGATGGCCTGGGACTTGGTGTGGATTCGCACCATTGTGTGCTGGAAGGCGAGGCGTTGCGCGGGGCACAGTCGGGTTACTTCGGTCTCATCAATCATCTCGATGATCAGATATCCTGGCTGGTCAGCGAGTTTCGGACAAAGAGCCGGAAGATGGGGCGTCCCTGGGTGATTGTCTTCACAAGCGATCACGGGGAAATGCTGGGAGACCACTATCTCTTCCGGAAGTGCGAACCCTACGAGGGTTCGGCACGCATACCGTTTCTCATCGCCGGCTCGCCGGACCTCAGATTCAAGACCGGCCAAGTCTCACAGCAGCCGGTGTGCCTCGAAGACCTGATGCCCACCTTGCTGGAACTCTCGGGGGTGGACGTGCCCAGCGGATTGGACGGCCGCAGTCTCGTACCGGCGTTGCGTGGCGACGAGTCGCCTGTGCGCCCGTGGCTGCATATGGAGCACGCACCATGCTATGGGCCTGAACAGGCATTTCACAGTCTGACTGACGGTCATTCGAAGTTCATATGGCGCCCGGTTCAGGGCGAGGAACAGCTCTTCGACCTGGACACGGATCCGCAGGAGAAGACTGATCTCTCGCAGAGCGCGGCGCATGCGGCACCTGTCCGCGAGTGGCGCAATCGTCTTATCACGCAGTTGAAGGATCGTCCTGAGGGATTCACCGACGGACAGCAACTAATCGCGGGGCGTCCGTACACAAACTTAGTTGGAGCCTGAACGTCGCCGCCCAGCCTCCGAGAGCGTTGAGAACGGGTATTGGTATCTGTGTCTACGGATGTGTGGGAGCCGTGAAGGTCCTTGTGCCCGCGGTTTCAACGTGGGCAATCGCTCAATCCGGCTCACTCATCCAACAGGGAAACAGTCACCTCATCTCCCTGCCCGAGGAGCGCCAGTTGTCTTGGGTCGCCATCAATGCGGCCAAGGATATTGACCGCGGTGACAAGCCGGCATTCCTTGCCCACCGACACGGGCGTGGGGCCGTAGGGAAGCGCCAGCGAGTTGCCCTGGACCCAGAAACAGATGGTGCCGGGCTCGACTACATCGTTTGCGCCCTTTTCCAGCGTCGCCCGAACCGGCAAACTGAAGTAGGCTTCTTCCCCCCAAACGGAAACCCTGGAGGTGTGCGGGAGCGCTTCGATCACTTTGCGCGCCGTGGGCGTGTCGCACAGCTCACCCGTGATGGCAATGCTCTTGGTCGCGATTTGGATGCGCACGGTTATACTCCCCATTGCGAGACTGACAAGGGCCTTTGTCAGGTCTATGAAACGCACAACACAGTGTATCCCACCCGCGCCGTGCGCGCGTGCTAGCTCCTCTCCGAGGTGCTCCCGGAACCCAGGACGGACAGCCCCCATCTGATGGCCGGGACGATGAATACCACTATTGGGATTGCCACGGAGATGTACGCGGCACCTACAAACACGTCTTCGCCATCAAGCGAGGTCCATCGGGACAAACCCCAGAGTGCCGCGAAGAATGCGGCACAGAACAGCACGAGCCCCAATAGCACAAACAACGTCACTTTGCCCAACGACCGCCCAAAGCGCGAAGGTTCATCTGGACGCTGTTTCAATTCTCGTGTTACGGCGCGTTGAGCGAATACCAGCCCGACAAAGGCGATCACAAAGCCACTGATGAAAAGGATAGGACTGGGGGCGGTGTCATCATGGATTCCTAGCGTCAGGTAGACCACCAGCGCGAGCAGGAAGATAGTCCATACGACTGGCAGGCCAACCCGCTTCGCCAAGAGCAGTGAATCCTTGTCGTGTCTTCGCAGGATATCGTTCTGCGCAACGATGAACCTCATGCCTCGCTCCTCCAGGCTAACCTCATGTCACTGCTTCTATCAGCATACACCCTTCCGTATCCCTACGCGCGTGTCTCAAAGCTTGAGGGCCGGATCTTGATGGCGGAGGGCGATCCGTATCCCTACGCGCGTGTTTCAAAAGTCGGGCTACCGTCGCGCTGCCCTGCAAGTCCCGGAGGGACGACAGAAAGTAGCCCAGGGTTTCAACCCTGGGTCTCCCGCGCCAACCCCACGTTAAAGTCCCGGAGGGACGGCAGAATGTAGCCCAGGGTTTCAATCCGGGGTCCTCTGCGCCCCCCTCTTCGTGCAGTCCCGGAGGGA
>JADLCA010000685.1 GCA_020847495.1 Candidatus Hydrogenedentota bacterium
CCACGCCGCGGCGGGGCCGCACTCCACAGAAAGGCGGCCAGGAGCGCCGGCATCCCTTCCGGCTCTTAAGAATCAAGGCACAGGCGCCCTCGCCTGTGTCCTTGTCTTGCCTTGAATTGGCTCTTGACTTGCCGCCTCTTGCGTTTCTTCGTTCGTTAGCAACCAAGCACCTTGGCACGAGGATCCTCTTTGTGCGCTCTCGGTCAGAGACGCCCGGCGTGGAAGCCGGGCGTTACTTGATCGCTTGGGGACTTTGTCTTCATATTCAGGTATGAGCACTATGCCAGAGGATCAGAACGTTGCGGATACTGCGGTGGCGAAAAACCGAAAACGTCCGTGGCGCGCGGTGGCGCTTTTGGCCGTGGGGCTGGTTCTCGTTGGGGGACTGGCGGGATACCTGCGGTACTTCGCGACTTTCCGGTTCTGGGTGCCGCCGCCCGTGGGGTCGGGTCCGGCGGGGCCTGACGTGCCGCGGGAGCCGTTTGCGCGCGTATGGTCGAGCGAACCGATTGTGTTGCTCGGGATTGGAGACAGCGTGACGGCGGGGTTCGGGGCGAGCCGGGGCCTGTCGTATTTTGAGCGCCTCGCCGAGAATCCTCCCGGCGAGTTCCCTGACATGGAAGGCATTTGCCTCAGCGCCGTGCTGCCGCAACTGAAGTCCGTTAACCTTTCCATCTCGGGCTCGGATTCGATTCAGCATCTTGACGAGCAGATCGCGAACCTGCCTCCGTTTCCAGGTGATACACGGGGCATTGTCGTGGTGACGACGGGGGGCAATGATCTCATTCATTGGTATGGGCGGGGTGAACCACAAGAGGGCGCCATGTACGGCGCATCTCTCGAGCAGGCTCAGCCGTGGATTGCGAACTTTCGCGTGCGGCTGAGTGCGATGATGGACGGCCTTGATCAGGCCTTTCCCGGCGGGGTCCAGATCTTCCTCGCAACCATCTACGATCCTTCCGATGAGGTAGGAGATCCTGCGGCCGCGGGCCTTCCCCCCTGGCCAGACCTGCTGGCGGTGCATGCCGCGTACAACAGCGTCATCCGGGAAGTGGCGGAGCAGCGGGACAATGTGCATGTGGTGGATATGCGGGAGGCATTCCTGGGGCACGGGGTCCATTGCGTGCAGTGGTGGCGCGAGCATTATGACCAAAGCGATCCTCACTACTGGTATTACGGAAATCTCGAGGATCCGAATGACCGCGGATACGACGCGATCCGGCGGCTGTTTCTGCTGAAGATGATTGAGGTTGTCCCGATGTGGCTTGCCAAAGAAGGGGGATAACGGGGCGGCTGTGGCACGTCCGCGCGGCGTGTCCGTACCGTGAAGAAACGGGGGCAACGGTCGCGGGCATATGGGAAACTCCGTGTTCCGAACTGGTTCCAACGCCACGGTTTAATGTAGAGTGAGTGGCGGACATGCGGCCAGGCCATGGGGGGCCGCCGCGGCGAGGAACAGACAGTCCGGACGATGACAACAGCCGACGAATTCAATCCATCCCCCGTGCTCACGTATGACGCGCAAGGGGTCATTCTTGAAGCGAACCCCGCGGCACGTGCCATTTTCTCTCTTGAGGGGGTTCGCACTCTCGGTGAACTGCTCCCTGTTACGCGCGACATCGATCTGGCTACCGGCATCCAGCAAGGCATGCAGACGAGTCTGTGCGCGCAGCAGGGCGACCACCTTTACCGTTTCCTGCTGCAAGGGGTTCCTTCGGAGTCCAAGGGGTATGTGTACGCGCAGGATGTGTCCGACTTGCGTGTCGCGCACTCCGACCTGCGCGCGATCCTTGAAATCACCAGGGCTCTGACGCAGGAGAACTTCTTCCACGCCCTGGTGCGCAATCTGGCTCTTTCCTGCGGAATGCGTTACGCCATGGTAGGGACTTACATCGAGGCGCGGGGCGGCCATGCGTTACCGGTGGCGGTCTGGCAAGACGGGCTGTTCGTGGACGAAGAGGAGTTTGCGCTGACGGGAACACCCTTCCGGACCGTTCTGGAGCAAACACCTTCGGTGGTCACGATCCGCGAGGAGGTGTTGACCCGTTATCCCGGGTGCGCAATCGCTCAGAGGTTGAACGCGTCGAGCTTTGTGGGCGTTACCGTGGAGCATGGCGAGGGAGAACGAATCGCCTTCCTGGGTCTGTTCGACCCCGAGCCGCAGCGGGACGCTCCGCCCAAGGACGTGATGTTGCGGGTGTTTGCCGCCTGCGCGGCCGGCGAGCTTCAGCGCAGGCAGGCCGAATCGCGGTTTCAACGCGTTCTGGTCACGTTCGAGCAGCAGTTGAAGGAGCTGTCTTGCATCTATGGCCTTGCCGAGTCGCTGCGCACACGCGAGAACATCGAGGCCATATGCGAGGACCTTGTGCAACTCATCCCGCCGGCGTGGCGGTATCCCGAGCTGGCGCGCGCGCGAATCATTCTGGACGGACGCGAATACACAAGCCGCCGCTTCGTGGAAACGCAGTGGGGACAGTCCGCGGCGGTGGTTGTGGACGCGCGGGCGCGCGGGATGGTGCAGGTGTACTACGCGGACGATGTGCAGACGGTTATGCCGGGAGGTCCCTTCCTGGCGTCCGAGCGCAAGCTGCTGGACGCGGTGGCGCGCACCTTGGGCGAAGCCCTGGAGCGGCGCGAGATTGAGGCCGACAACCGGCGCAAGGCTGTCATCCTCGCGCAGGAACGCAACCGTCTGGAGACGATTCTGCGAGGCATCGGCGAAGGCGTGGCGGTGACCGACACGCGCGACCGGGTTCTCATGATGAACGGCGCGGCCCAGGAGCTTCTCGGATTCGGCACGCGTGAGCCGGTGGATACGGACTTTCTGTCGCACTTGAAAGACAAGGAGTTTTGCGAGATATGGCGTGAGACGGCCGAAGCGGGCAAGGATTTCGCCAAGCGCGACCTTCGCCTCGGGGGCAAGCATCCGCGAACGTTATCCGTGACGCGGTCACGCATTCCGGAACTGATCCAGGGGGAAGACTGCTTCGTCACCATCCTTCATGATGTGACGAAGGAACGCGAAATCGATCAGATGAAGACCGATTTCGTGTCGGGAGTCTCGCATGAGCTGCGGACACCCATGACTTCGATCAAGGGATTTGTGACCACCCTCCTGCGCAGCCCGGACATGCCCCGGCATCTGCGGGAGCACTTTCTGGGCATTATCCATGAGGAAACGGACCGCCTCATGAAACTCATTGAAGAAGTATTGGAGATGGGTTCGATTGAGTCCGGTCGGGCGGTGCTCCGGCGGGTCCCACTCGACGTGACAGAACAGGTTTCAGGGGCGGTATCGGCAGTCACGCCGGCGATGTTGGCCAAGCAGATTGTATTCGAGCAGGATATTGAGGCCGGTCTCCCGCGGTTCATGGCGGACCCGATCCGGTTTCACACAGTCGTGTGCAATCTTCTCGAGAATGCGGTGAAGTTCACGCCCCAAGGCGGCCAGATTTCGCTGCGGGCACACCGCGAGGACGGTGTGCTGGTCATCCAAGTGCAGGACACGGGGATTGGTATCCCGAAGGACCACCTGGACAACATCTTCGAGCGTTTCTATCAGGTGAAGAGCGGCACCCGGAAGAGCGCGGGCGCCGGTCTCGGATTGTTCCTCGTCCGGGAAATGGTTAAACTCCATGGCGGGACGGTCACTGTCGAGAGCGAACTGGAGCGGGGGACAACCTTTACGGTCCGATTGCCTTTGGTAATCCCTGGCCCTGAAACCAAACCTGACGCGTAGGATACGGCATGGAAGCAAATCTGACCGAGGAGCCTCGCACGTACACGGTCCTGGTGGTAGAGGATGACCCGCACACGTCCGAGCTACTTGCGTATGTCCTCGGCGAGGCGGGTTTCCAGGTGTTTACTGCCGAGGATGGACTGCGTGCGTTGAAGAAGCTTGACATCGTCACCGTGGACCTCATCATCTGCGACGTGATGATGCCCGAGATGGATGGATTCGCCTTTCGGGAGCGTATCGTCAAAGACCCCGTGCTGCGCGAAATACCCTTCGTGTTTCTTACTGCAAAAGCGACGGCGGAAGACCAAGTGTGGGGACTCGGATCGGGCGCGGACGAGTACATCACGAAGCCATTTGATCCGGAGGTGTTGGTTGCGCGGGTGCATGCGGTCCTGCGGCGGCGCGAGAGTTTCGCGCGGGTCGCGAGGCTCGATCCCCTGACGCAGTTGCTGAACCGCCAGACCTTCCAGCGGGAGGTTGACCGCGAACTTGAACGTATCAAGCGCTACCCCGCCGTGGGAACGTTGGTTTTCCTCGATATCGACGGTTTCAAACAGGTAAACGATGAATACGGCCATGCCGCGGGGGACCGGGCCTTGGTGCAACTGGCCAAGGCGCTCACCAAAGACATTCGCAGCGTGGACCTCGTGGGGCGCTACGGCGGCGAGGAATTCGTTCTGTATTTCCCGGAGACACCGGAGCCGGTGGGAGTGCGGATCGTCGAGCGCATGCATACCCACTTCCAACACCTGTCTCAGCAGGATGGGACAAGGGCGCTCACGTTCAGCGCGGGCCTGGTTGAAGCGCCTCGCGATGGGGCTGACTTCAAGACGCTGTGCGAGCGGGCAGACGCCGCCATGTACAGCGCCAAACGTCAGGGCAAGGCGCGGGTTCTGGTGTGGCAGGCGGAGATGCCGGGCACGCCTGAAGCGGGGTAGCCGCAAACTGCCTGATCGTACGGATGGGACCGATTGGACAAATCGGACGGGGGTACTTCGCCGTTTGCCGGCTATGCTCTCGCGAGTTCGATCAGGCACGCTTCCGGCGGGCAGTTGTAGCGGATGGGCAAGTCCGTGGTGCCGATTCCCGCCGTGGTGTATCCCTCCATGGTTTCATGGGTCCAACGGTCCATACGGAATTGCTTCGGACAGCGCGCGTTGTAGCTCAGGGCGCCCAACAGGGGGAAGCGTATTTGGCCCCAATGGGTGTGTCCGCAAAGATAAAGGCGTACGCCGTAGCGGGGCGCGTCGAGCGCCAGTTCAGGCGAGTGCGCGAGAAGCAGCGTGAATCCGCCCTCGGGAATGCCATCGACTGCGGCTTTCAGGCTATCACAGCGGAACCGATGGTGGTCGTCCACGCCAGCAATCCATAGATCGCCGCCAGCGTGGCGAACCGCGACATTGGCATTCATCAGCACGCGGATGCCCATGGATTCAAAGGGGACCACAAAGGCCGCAAGGTCGTGATTGCCGAGGACGGCGAAGGTGCCGTGGGTAGAGTGGATTCCCGAGAGCACGGTTTCCATGGCTGTAAACACGTGGGCGTATCCGCCCCGGTGGGAGAAGCGGAAGTCTCCGGTGATCGCGCAGAGGTCGGCATTCACGCCCGAGAGCAGATTGCGAACCACCTCTGCGAATTCCGGGATCTCCGCGTGGAAATGCAGGTCTGACACGTGAAGTATGCGGAGTCCTTCCAGATGCGGCGGCAGGTCCGGGTAAAAGACTTGGATACTGCGCAGTTGAGGAAGCATCGCATTGCGGCGTCCGCGCTGCCAAAGACCGGCGGCACGCATCAGCATTTCGGGCAGGCGTATCCTCGCGAGGTAATCGCCGGAGCCGGGACCGCCACGGGCAATCCTGCGCTCCCATTTGCGTTCCAGGGCGACCCGCCGCCGGAGCAGCATCTCCCGGATTCGCGGCGCATCCGATGTCGAAAGCGATTCTTCAGGAGCGGTCACGCCTTAGCAACCTTTCGATGTTCGCGAGCCTGACCGAAGATGCTTCATGCGAGGCCAATCCTAACAAGCTTCCGCAGTTCCTTCACTTCCTGCTGCGTAAGATGACGCCATTCACCGGGTTTCAGCCGTCCGGTCTTGAGACCGGCGAAGGAGGCGCGGCGCAGCGCGAGCACACGATGCCCGACGTATTCGCACATGCGCTTGATCTCGCGCTTGCGGCCTTCGTGCAGCGTGAGTTCGAGCCGGGTGGACCGTTGGTCGTGACCAAGCACGCGCACGCCGCAGGCAGCGGTCATGCCGTCTTCGAGTGGAACGCCGCCCTGGAGCTGGCGTACGGTCGCCCCGGTCACCACGCCACGGACATGCACGAGATAGACCTTCTTCACTTCGTAGCGGGGGTGTGTCAGGCGAAACGCCAAGTCACCGTCGTTGGTGAGCAGCAGGGCCCCTTCCGTATCCAAATCGAGGCGCCCGACTGGAACAACACGAATCGACAGGCCTTCGAGACAATCGAGCACAGTGCCACGGCCATGCGTGTCGCGCGCACTGGTGACGACGCCCTTGGGTTTATTGAGCAGGATGTAGGCCTTGGCATCGCGTTGGATGGCCTGGCCATCCAAGGCAACCTGGTCCGTACCGGGGTCTATTTGGTCCCCCACCTTCGCGATGCGCCCATTCACGGTGACGCGTTGTTCCGCGATGAGTTGTTCGGCGGCCCGGCGTGAGGCGATGCCGCAGGACGCTATGAATTGTTGGAGGCGCATCCCTGGATCAATTCGATTCGCGCAGTTCCTCGATGGTGGGAAGTTCCTTCAGGCTCTTGATTCCGAAATGCACGAGGAACTCCTCGGTCGTGCGATACACCTTCGGGCGGCCGGGCACTTCCGCGACGCCAGCCACCTTGATGAGGCGCTTCTCCTGCAGGATGTCGAACGCGTAAGAAACGCTCACGCCGCGAATGGATTCGACTTCGGCACGCGTGACCGGCTGCTTGTACGCAATGATGGCGAGTGTCTCGAGTACGGCCTTCGAGAGGCGATTGCTCTTCTTGATCTGCAGCAGGCGTTGGATGAACGGCGCGAAGCGCGCCTTGGTCGTGAACTGATAGCCGCCGGCAATCTCGCGCAAGACGTAAGGGGCGTCGTGCTCTTCCAGCTCGACGCGCAGCTCGTCCAACAGCGTCACGACGACATCGCGGTCCATGTCGCCTAATGCTTCGGCCAGGCGATCCGCGCTGAGCGGACGGTCGCTGACGAAAAGCAGCGCGTGCAGCGCCTGCCGGGACTCTTCGCGTCCGAGTGACTCGACGGGTTCTTCGTCGATTTCGTCTTCGTTGACTTCGATATCTTCGATTTCTTCTTCGGTCATGGGGCCCTACATCATTTTGCCGGCCAACGCAAGGAAGGGCCGGATACCGTTCATCAATTCTGTGAAGCGTTTTGGCTTGAGCGATTGCGCGCCATCGGAGAAGGCCTCCACGGGCCGGGGGTGCACTTCGACCATGAGGCCATCCGCACCGGCGGCAACGGCGGCTTTGGCCATGGGGATCACGAGGTCCCAGTGCCCCGTCGCGTGGCTGGGGTCCACCATGACGGGCAGGTGGGTCAGCTTGCGCAGGACGGGGACGGCCGAGATGTCAAACGTGTTGCGCGTTTCCGTTTCGAAGGTACGGATCCCCCGCTCGCACAGCACGACATTGGGGTTTCCTTCCGACATGACGTACTCGGCAGACATGAGCAATTCGCCGATGGTGGACATCATGCCACGTTTGAGAAAGACCGGCTTTCGGGTCTTGCCGACGGCCTTGAGGAGACCGAAATTCTGCATGTTGCGCGCTCCCACCTGGAGCATGTCCGCGTACGACTCGACGAGGGGCACCTGTTCGGGCGTCATGACTTCTGTTACGAAAGGAAGGCCCGTCTGACGGCTGGCCTCCTGGAGTAGTTTGAGGCCTTCTTCTTCCAGCCCCTGGAAGCTATACGGCGAGGTGCGGGGCTTGTAGGCGCCGCCCCGGAGCATATTGGCGCCTGCCTCCTTCACGACTTTGGCCGTCTCAATTATCTGTTCGCGGCTCTCGACGGAGCAGGGCCCGGCAATCATACAGAAGTGCGGACCGCCGATGCGGGCATTGCCGACCTGGACCACGGTGTCTTCGTGCTTGAGTTCGCGCCCGGCAAGTTTGTAGGGCTTGAGGATGGGAACAACCGCCTCGACACCGGGCATAGATTCGAGGGAAAGGAGACGCTGCTTGGTGCGCTCGTCGCCGACGGCGCCGATGACGACGCGCTCGACGCCCTGGATCAGGTGGGCCTGGTACCCGAATTCTTCCACCTTCTGGACGACGCGGTCAATGTCCTCCGGGTTGCGGGAAGCCATGACAATGATCATCGTGCGCCATCCTTGGATCGGGGTTATGACTGGGAACTGGAATGCGGCAGTATACCGCCGTTCGCGGGTGGAACGCAAAGACCGGCATCCGGCGCGGAGCGGCCCCGCCCATGCCGGCCGTCGTCCCGAGTCTCTCGCTACGCCCAGACGATAAGGGCCATCTCGTACTTGTCGTGCAGGTCGGGATGCGTGGGTATCGCGCGCACCGTGAACCCCTGCTGGCCAGTCTTATCGCAGACGACGTTACCTTCGAAGCGGAAGACGCCTCCGTCGAGCTTGGCGGTGCACTTCATCTCGGCATGGTGGCCGCTCGTGATGCGGTTGTAGGGATCGACATCGCCATAGTAAATCTCGACCGTGACATCCGTATCCTTGAGTTTGTCAAGCTGCAGGTCCGCCTTCACCGCCAGGCTGGAGCCGTACAAAAGACCTTCGGTCGGCCCCGACTCGACTTCCAGGAAGTGCACTTTGCCCCAGGCATCCTGAACCTTGCGCTTCCAACTGGTGAGGGCGAGGGAACGGGCGCGTTTCTTGTCGCGCAGGTCGTTGCGGCGCCTGGTGCAGGGCACATAGAAACGGTCCGCATATTCCTGAACCATTCGATGCGTGTTGAAGTAGGGGCAGATCGTGCGGATGGCGCACTTCATGTGCTTGATCCATTCCCTGGGCAGACCATCCCGGCCGCGATCGTAGAAGGTGGGAACCACTTCACGCTCAAGCAGTTCATACAGCATCTGGCTCTCGACGAGGTCCTGCTCGTCGGAATTGCTGTAGGTTTCCCCGTGGCCGATGGTCCATCCATTCTCTCCGAGCAACTCTGCTTCACACCACCAGCCGTCCGAGATGCTGATGTTGAGCACGCCGTTGGCGGCGGCCTTCATGCCGCTGGTACCGCTCGCTTCCATGGGCCGGCGCGGGGTGTTCAGCCAGCAGTCGACGCCCTGCACCATGTAGCGGGCGACGTTGATGTCGTAGTCTTCGAGGAACACGATCTGGTTCCGGACATCATAGCGCCGGATGAAGTGGATGATGTTACGGATTAGCTCTTTCCCCTGGTTGTCCTGGGGATGGGACTTGCCCGCGATGATCATCTGGACGGGGCGGCCATCGTTCTTCAGCAGATGGATGAAACGCTCCGGATCGGTGAGGAACAGATTGGCGCGTTTGTAGGTGGCGAAACGGCGCGCAAAACCAATGATGATCGCTTCGGGGTCGAGGACTTCGCCCGCGGAGGCGATCTCGGCGTGAGAGGCGCCGCGCTTGCTCAGTTGCGCGATGAGACGGCGGCGCGCGAAGTTGACAAGGCGCTCGCGGCGCCGCTCGTGCGTGCGCCACAGTTCCGCATCGGGCACATCATCAATACGAGACCAGACCGCGGGATCCGCGGGATTCGAAATCCAGGCCGGACCCAGATAGCGGTCGTACAGGCCGGCCAAATCGCGAGACACCCAGAACCGGGGATGTACTCCATTGGTGATTGAGGTGATGGGCACTTCATCCTCGGGGACGTCTTTCCACGTGCGGGACCACATGCTGCGCGCAGTCTCGCCGTGCAGTTTGCTGACGCCGTTGGCGGCGGCGGAGACTTTGAGCGCGAGGACGGTCATGCAATATGGCTCGCGGGAGTCGTTGGGGTCCTGGCGCCCCAGCGCCAGCAATTGCTGCATGCTGATACCGATGTCTTCGCAGTACTTCCGGAAATAGTGTTCGATCATCTCCGGGGAGAACATGTCGTTGCCCGCGGAGACCGGGGTGTGCGTAGTGAAGACGCTGGCCGCTTTGACCGAATCCACTGCCTGTTCGAAGGTGAGTCCGTCCTGCTGGATGATCTCTTTGATGCGTTGCAGGGTCATGAAGGCGGCATGACCTTCATTCATGTGATAGACGGTAGGAAACACGCCCATGGCATGCAGGGCCTTCACGGCGCCCACGCCCAGGAGGATTTCCTGCCGGATGCGCATGTCGCGATCGCCGCCGTAAAGACGCGCAGTGATCTCGCGGTCGTCGGGGTCGTTGCCGTCGAAGTCGGTGTCCAGCAAATACAGGGGCACCCGGCCGACGTTGCACTTCCACACGCGCGTGCGCACGATGCGCTCAGGGTATTCCACTTCGACGAGGAGCGGCTTGCCGTCCGCAGTGCGCACGAGCGATACGGGCATCTTGTAGACGTCGTTGTGGGGGTAGCGTTCCTGCTGCCAACCGTCGGCATTGAGATACTGTCGGTGATAGCCTTCGCGGTAGAGCATGCCCACGCCCACCAGCGGAAGACCAAGGTCACTTGCGCTCTTGAGGTGATCGCCCGCCAGAAGGCCCAACCCACCGGAGTAAATGGAAACGGACTCGTGGAGTCCGAATTCGGCGGACAGATAGGCGACGTTGAACCCTTCCGGTGCATCCGGATTGCGCTCTTTCCAAGGGCCGTTCGCAAGGTATGCGTCGAGGCGCTGGACCACGCGGTCGAGTTGCGTCAGGTAGCCTTCATCGTGTGTAAGCTCTTCGAGGCGCGTTTGCGTGGCTTCTCCCAGCGTACACACCGGGTTCTGGCTCGTCCGCTCCCAGAGATCATGGTCGATGCGGAAGAAGAGTTCAATCGCTTCATGATCCCAGCACCACCACAGGTTTGCGGCGATATCGCGCAGGCGCTCGATTCGCGGGGGGATCTTTGGAACCACCGTGTACGTGCAGACTTTCGGCATAACTCAATCCTTGCCTGGGTGGTGCCTCTCATCGAGGCTGGCCGGACCGCGCTGGACCCGGCGTAACTGCGTCCTGCATCCTCGCGTGGGAATATCCACGGTTCGGAACCACAAGCTACCCCTTGTACCCCATGGGACTCGCATGGTAGCAAATCGGGCCGGGTCATTTCGACCGGGCTGGAAGGACCCCCTGCCAGCGAAACTCACAGGAAATACCGTTTGAAGAACCTGCCCGCGCGCCGCGACAGCGACACGACAACCCCGCGGGGTTCGACGCGTCCGTTACGGGCAGCAGTGCGGTACTCAAACGCGTGGCGCACGATGCCAATCGACGCCGAGAACTCGGGGGAGTGAACAGCCGGGGGCCGAATTTCCACGGAGTTCGGCAGGCCTATCCTGCAGGGTACCTGAAATACCGCCTCGGCCAGGGCCGTGTAGTTCCGGATGAGGCTGGCCCCGCCGGTCAGCACCAGACCGCGCACGAGGTTCTTGCTTAGACCGCGAGCCTGGAGGTGTTGCCGGACTTTGACAAGCAGTTCCTTGGCGCGCTCGAAGACGATCATGTCGAGGTCGCCGCGTTCGACGACGGGCGGAGCCCCAGGAACAGCCGACTTCAGTTTTACGCGCGAGTTCCGTTCCTCGTTCGCCTGGGCCTGCATGGCCAGGGCCATGGAGTCGGCGAATTCCTCGTTGATACAGGCGTCCGAGATGCCGTATTCGAGAATAAGCTCATCGGCCTCTTCGAAGCTCACCTGGAGTCCCGCGGCCACGGCGCGGGTGATGTGGTACCCGCCCCACTCGAAGCAGTTGGTGCTGAGGATGCGAAAATCGCGGTAGACAGCGAGCCCGGTGATACTCCGGCCCAGGTCGAGCACGCCCACGCCCAGTTCCATGTCTTCGGGAGTGAGACACCCGAGGGACGAGGCCAGGGGAACGAAGATCATGTCTTCAAGCTCGCGGCTCTGAGACTCGATGCAGGCCACAATGTTGTCTTCGATGACGGCAGGCAAGCGGGCGAAATGAATCCGCGTCTTGAGCACTTGGCCCCGGATACCGATCGGGTCTATCACGCGCATGTCATCGACGTACCACTCCTGGGCGCTGATGGAGGAGGTGACCCGTTTGCCCGGGGCGAGGATGTCGCGGGAGGCGATGTCGCGCGCTTCAGCCATGTGGGTGAGTTCCACGATTTCACGCTCGACCTTCACATTGCCTTCGCGGATGAAGGTATCGACGTTCTTGCCGTTGACCCCGCAGAAGAGGGAACTCACGCGGACGCGCGCTTCCTTTTCGGCGTCTGTCAGGGCGCGTTTGAGCGCGACCTGCGCGGCGGTCCGGTCTTGAATGACCCCCTGCGAGACGCAGCCGTGGCCCGGCGCAGTGCCGTGCCCGACGATTTGAACGGTACCGTCTTGTTCACGACGGGCGATCAGGACGCGTATTGCGCGGGACCCGAAGTCCACGACGCCTACAATTTCTCCTCGGTTCCGCACAAGTGGTCCTTACCAGTTAAAGTGTTCGTTTGTTTGGCGGGCACTCAGGCCTACGATTCCACTATTACCCCTGATGACATGTCGTGCCGTCTGACGCACTATTAGAAGAGCAGGTCGTTCCCGTTAAGGCCGTCTCCGGTTTCCGCGCTGCGAATCACTTCAATCGTCTTTTCGATATCCGCCATGGACTCGCGGTGCCGGGTCAGGCTTTCGCGCGCCCGCTCCATGATGGCCTCGATCTCCGCCTGTTTGCGCTGCAGCAGTTTGACTTGTCCGCGCGAATCTTCGAGGCGAACCCGCGCCATCTGCTCGGCGTTCTTGAGCGAATCCAAGTGCGCGCGCACTTCGCTCTCTTGCTGGCGGGCTTCGTCCAACGCGGTTTCAGCCGCGCCTTGCTGTCGCACGGCTTCTTCGCGCTGCGCCTGCAACTCTTGAATGCGCCGGTCGAGATCGGATATGCGCGAGCGGATACCGTCGAGGCTGCCCATCACGCCATGCGTGTGGCGGCCGCGCTCGGCCAGGGCTTCTTTCCCTTCGTCCACTCGGATCTCCGCGTCAGTCACCTGGACCTCGGCCTCTTGCACTTGCTTGCGCGCGAGTTCGATGGACTTAGCCGTCTCTTGGAGGCGCACCTCGGCCTGACGGACGCGCGCCTCGGCCTCCTTCGCCTGGGCCCGGGCGATGCTGGCCGCAGCCTGCATCGCCAGCATCTTCGCATCGCTGGACGAGCCCGAGGCAACGGCCTGGCGTGCCGTGTCGAGCAGCTGCGATGCGGGGTCATCCAAGGGCGCGGGCACGACACGCTGCGGCTCAGCGGAGGAGATCTCCACGAATTCGACCGGGGGCTGTGGCGGCGTCGCTTCCCGTTCGGGCACCGTCCCGGAAGATGACATCGCCTCGCCGGATTCGCTGGCTTCATTGTTCCCGGACCATGACGAGTCTGGTGCCGTATCCGACTGCTCTGCGCTGGTCTCGGTCACTTCAGGAGAGACGGGCTCTGAGGGAACGGCAGCGACCGCATCCTCGCCTGGTCCGGTGGAAATCTCGGCGGACAGGTCCTGCGGAACGTCTCCGGACACGGGACCAAGGGCCACATCGTCAAATGAGGGAACGTCCGCAATGGCGCTTTCAAGTGAGGAACCGAGATTATCGGGCAACTCGAAGGGAGACGTGTCCGGCTCGGGTGTCGCGGCGGAGATTGCTGGCGCTGCTTCGCTTGCGCTCCATTGGTCCAGGAGTTGATTCAGTTCCGCGACCCAGGAATTCAACTGGGGATCGTCTTGCCGGTCTTGGATTTCCCCATACACACCGCTAAACGCGTACGCAATCTCGAAGAAGCGGTCGCTGTACAGACCTTGGCGTTCCGATGCCTTGGAGCACAGGCGAGCCATGGCATCGCACGCGGACGCGGAACCGTTCCAACCGAGCAGACGCGCGCGATCGCGCAGGGTGCTCAACGTGTCATCCATAGAGAGGAAGACGGTGCCGAGACTGCCTTCCGGGTCGTTCTCCAGTTGGGCGAGGCCGTCGCAAAACGCGTCGAGTATTTCCGCGAGATCGCGGCTCAGGGCCGGCGCGGCGGCAGGACTGGAATTGTCAAAGTGGTTCTCAATGTCGTCGAAGGGACTCTCGGACTCGAAGGGTTTCTCCGCAGTGGCGCCTGTACTGCCCGGTTCTTCGTGTACGCCGGCCAGGTCCGCATCCCATGGAGACGTGCCGGATTCGGATGCAGGAGTTTGCCACGTGTCATTCTGGGAAGAGGGTGTTTCGTATTGATCGAAATAGGGATCTTGCTCCGGCGCGGAAGGAGCCTGAGGCTCCAGCATGCGGAGGGGCGGAAGCTCGCCGAGCAGACCTGCTTCGGATTCTGCCGAAGACTCGGACACGGGCGTGGCTTCTGCTTCGCGCTCGACCGGGGGCATGTCCGAATCGGGCAGTGCATCAGCCGATGACCGCGACAAGCCATATCCACCGCGGTCCTCGTCATCCTCCAGGAGGGTCAACCCGTCCGCGGCGAGTTCCTCGAGTGCGGATTGGTAGCGGTCGCGCCATTTGCGCATGACCCCCGTGCGGACCTTATCCACGATGAGGTCGCCCACCATGAGACAGAGGATTTCGTAACTGTCGGCGAGGAAAGGCACGCATTGATTGGCACGGCCGGCGTCCTCATAGGTTTGCAGGATGCGCCCTGTTTCCGTCAGCGCCTCGACCAAGTCCCCCCACTCTTGTTCCAAGGCGATCTCCACGCCTTGGATTAAGTGGTTCATGCACTCGTCGGACCATTGGGCCTGGGGCGCGCCATCGCGTGCCTTCATGAATTGGCGTTGGAAGCGGCCCAGAGACGTCAAAAGACGTTGAGTCGGATCACTGGTCACGACGCGTCCTTCCTTTGCCGTGCGGGGTGCCTCGGGAGGAGTGGAAGGCGCCACGGTAAGTTCTGGTGGTAGCGGCTGTTCGGGGAGCTCGGAAGGCGTTGAGGCGTCCGGTTCCTGGGGTTGCTCCTCCTGCGCGCCAGCGGCGCGCCACCCCCAGGAGAGTGGATTCTTGCCTCGCTTCCCGAACCGCATGGTGCTTTCCCCTGTTTAATCTCAGATTGTAGCACAGAGC
>JADLCA010000686.1 GCA_020847495.1 Candidatus Hydrogenedentota bacterium
GAACCGGCTACCCAGCAACCGGTCTGCTTCATAGGACTACCCCTCCCCCGCCGCGCAGCGTGGCAACGATATGCGCGCCACCTCCCGTGCGGTTGTCCAAACGGTCCTTGAAAAAGCATAGTTCCAACGCGACAGTTCGCGCGCGCTCGACGGGCCGCGTCGCGTAAGACAACTGAACCACCTCGAAGTCCACGCCGTACTCTTTGTGGCGCTCCAACTGCAGTTGCCCTTCCCGCATCGAGTACTCCGTCATGTGAAGACGTTGCCCTGGCCGCCGCCCGAATACCATGAAACGTACCGTGCCGACATCACCGGCCTCGGGACACTGGAGCAGCACGACCTCATCCGCCGTGCTTGCAAATCCAGCGAGTTCCGGTTCAATGCGCTGGGCGCCCCGGACCGCCGAGGTAAAATCGGATTGGATGTCCGCCACCGTTTCAATGCGTTTCAGGGCGGTCTCGCCCACTTCGGACATCCGCTGGCTCTGGACAAACAGCATGCCGCAAATATTGACCAGCACGGCCAGGGCCGCAAGGTACCCAAGCAGTTCCACCAGCGTCATGCCTGAAGCATTGCGCAGCGTCACCGCACCACGTTCATGTGTCTGTCTTGCATTCATGGCGTCGCTCGCTTTTCGGCGACAAGGCTTACGATGGAACGCGTCACGGTGCGTCCTTGGTCGCCTCGCCACGTTAATGTCGCCTCTACGCGCTTCAACTCGGGCAGGTCCGGGCGAAAAAGGTCCACCTTCACGCGCGACGTCGCGCTGACCAGCTGAGAAAGTTCCGGCGTGCTGCTTGCAAAGGGTGTCTCGCCCAACGCGATCTCCTCGAACGGGCGCGCGCGAAGCCATTCGACCTCGTTTTGCATCGCGCGCATGGCGATACCCTCCTCTTTCACAACACGCATCCGGTCCATGGTGAAATGAAACAGTTGAAAGGACGCCATGATCCCCACCGACAAGATGAACAAGGACGCGGTGAGTTCCAGATAGGATGCCCCCAAACAGGCGTTCCGCCCCACTCTCGATTGTTTGGATTTCCGACGTCGGGTCATGTGCTTACTCCGCCTCCGCGCGCGCACCCGGCGCGGGCAACACGCGGAACAGTTCTTCAAGCGTTGTGGCGCCAGTGCGAACCCGCTCCGCTCCATCGCGTGCGAGAGGCTTCATCCCGCCGCTAAGAGCGGCCTCGTGAATGGTGACCGTGCGCGTACGTCCCAGGATGAGTTCGGCAATGGTCTCATCCACAGGCATCAGTTCGCCGATGGCGGTTCGCCCCCGGTAGCCAATTCCCTCGCAACACTCGCATCCTTGCCCCTGACGAAAGCAACCGTCCACCCCCGCAAGCCCGTACTGTGTGCGCAGCCGGTCATCAGGAACCGCGTCCACGGCGCAATGGGGACAGACCGTGCGCACAAGCCGCTGGGCCAGCACGCCCGTCACGGAAGACGCCACCAGGAAGGGCTCCACGCCCATATCGATGAGGCGTGTGAACACACCTGCGGCAGTTCCGCTGTGAATCGTGCTGATAACGAGGTGGCCGGTCAGTCCGGCCTGGACGGCCGCGTGGGCCGTGGCTGAGTCGCGGATCTCGCCCAACATGATCACCTCGGGATCCTGGCGCAGCACCGCCCGCAGCGCGGCCTCAAAGGTCAGGCCCGCATGCGGATTGACCTCAGTCTGTGCAATGCGATCCAGACGATACTCGACGGGATCCTCGATGGTGACGACATGAGGGGCCGGCCTGCGCCTGTCCAGAATCTCGCGCAGCAACGCGTAGATAGTTGTCGTCTTGCCGCTGGAACTGGGCCCTGTCAGCAGCAGCGTGCCTTGCGGGCGCGTAATTAGATCGCGAAGCGCCGCCGTGAGCAGCGCGTCAAACCCCAACTCGCCAAGCGTCATGGGCGAGTCGGGCGAATCCAGGATCCGCACGAGGACTCGCTCGCCGTTGACAGTGGGAAAGGTGGACACCCGCATGGCCTTACCGCAGGGCGTTGCCTCCGGCTCGATGCGCCCATCCTGGGGCATGTCGCGCTGATACGTGACGATACGGGCCAGGATCTTGAGCCGGGCCATGATCCGGCTCTGGTATGCCTTGGGTAGAACCGCGGCATCGTGAAGGATACCGTCAATCCTGTACCGCAACGCCAGGCAGTCGGCCCAGGGTTCGAAGTAGAGGTCGCTGGCCCGGTGCAACGCGGCCTGCGCGAGTGCCAAATCCACCGCGTCCACAGCTCCTGTCTCGGCAGGAGACTCGATGTGCGCCGTGAGCGCGTCCTGCAGTGCGGAAAACGTCAGGCGCGCGTGCGGGTCCGGCCACTCCGGGTTGGATGACTCTATCACCGACAAACGAGGCATACGCCGCTAAACTCCAACGAAACGATTCCCATGGTTCACATCGTCATGTTCAGCACATCCGCCATTCGAGCCGTTGTCGATATGACGGCGACCTCGATCACCAGCACCATGAACGCGAGTAGCAATACCCCGCAAGGTCCGCCAATATCGAGGGCGATGCGCGTCGCTTTCAATGTCTGCCGGTGATACAGTTCGGATATGCGGTCGAGGGCCTCCGGCAAGTGCCCCGAAGACTCCCCAAGCGCAAGCAAAGTTTGGAATGATTCCGGAAACCACGACTCGCTCTGGAGCGCGCCCGCCAGACTCGAGCCTTGCTCAACCCCATTCTTGACGCGAAGCAACGCTTCGGACAGGCCGGGGGACAAATCCAATTCCGCGCAATCCTGCAGGGCCTCATTGAGTGGCACGCCCGCGGCCAGGAGCCGTTCCATCACCTGCGCGACATGCGCCAAGTCGGACTTCCGCAGAATCCCTCGTATGCCCGGGCAGAGGGACCCGAGCCTGCGCCACACACTGGTGCGCCGGCGCCGCAGCCGTTGAAAGGGCAGCAGCCGGGGCGGGATCAGCAAGGCAATCACGAAGAGCAGCGCCGGTACCGGCGCCCACCAGTGCAGAATCGTATTCGAGATGGACTCCAGCATGAGAAAGATCGCCGGCGGCTGGGCGCCGAAATCCTTGAGCATCTCACCGAATTCCGGGAACACGTAGGCCAGCAGGAAAAGCATCACCAGAAACTGGACGGTGCCGACCGTCCCAAGGTAATACAGCCAATTCCGGATGGAGCGCCAGCGCGCGGCTTTGAGCTTCAGATACTCGCGCACGCGCTCGAGCGCTTGACACAGAGTACCGGTCGTCTCCCCCGTCTTAATGAGGTCCGCATAGTATGCCGGGAAGAACAATGTCCGGCTGGCCACGGATTCGTGAAGCGTCTTGCCGGCCACCAGATCGTCATGCATGGACTGAAGTATGAGTCTCACGCCGCGCGTGGGCGCGTCCCAGGCCGCCATCTCGAGTCCCGGCGCCAGGGGCGCATTGCACCGCACAATGGACTCCAACTGCGTGGTCACCGTCATGAGGTCCCTGCTCCACGCGTTCTTCCGCTTGTACCAGGGACCCCGCCAGACCCGACCCCGGCTCGCATAGTACTCGTGCGGAGGCATGAAGCCCCGGAGGATCGTCAAGAAGTCTGTTTTGAGCACCTGCTTCCAGTTCATGAGCCGCTCACCACATCTGCCAACGTGAAGATCGGCAGGTAAATCGAGACGATGATCGACAATACGATGAATGCGACGAAGAACAGCAACATGGGCGGAAGCACCCCCAGCGCCGTGCGCTCACTCTGCGCGGCCTGCTCCTCGTAGGTTGAAGCGATATTGATGAGCGCCGCTTCCAAGTCGCCACGCTCTTCGGCAATGCCCACAAGCCAGGTAAACGAGCGGTCGAAGTAGCGCGTGGCCTCCAGCGAAACTGCGATGGAAGAGCCTTTCAACACGGAGGCGGTGGCCGCCGAAACCGCCCGCATCAGCACGGCATTATCGGCCGTTGCGCCGGCCAGTTGCATGCTGTCCGCGAGCGGCACGCGCGCGTGCAACAACGTACCCAGCGTTTGGCAGAACCGCGCGCGGGAATTCGTCACATAAACGCGGCCGATGACGGGGATCCGCTCTTTCACGGCGTCCACGTAATAACGCAGGGAATCCGACCGGCGCAACACACGCGTTCCTATGAACACCAGCAGTACCGCGGCAACGACAAGGCTCACCAACAGCATGAGGTTGTTATTGACCACGTACGCGATGTCGAGCCAGAACCGGGTCAGCGTGGGAAGCTGGGCTCCAAAATCCTTGAAGACCTCACCGAACTGCGGAAGTATCCGCGCCAGAAAGAAGAGCAGTACCAGCACCGACACGAGGATCACCATCCCCGGGTACGCGAGGGCCTCCTGCATCCGTGTCCGCGTGTCGAGCATCCGGCGGGTGAACCCGCACAGGTTTTCCAGCACGCCCGGCAGGTTGCCGGAACGCTCGCCCGCGGAGAGGATGGCGCGGAACACGGGCGGGAACTCCTGCTTCCGTGCGGCGAGCGCGTCTTCCAGACTGTGCCCCGATTCCAGCGAACCGCGCACGCCGTCCATGGCCTCCTTCAGGCGTCCCGCGCCCAGTTCATGGGCTACGGCCTTCAGGGCGGGTGCAAGCGGCAGGCCGCTCCTCGTAATCGCAAGCAACTGCTGCGCAAACAGGTCGACGTCTTCCCAGGACAATGAGCCGCCCTGCCGGGCTTCATTCCCGGGCCCCGTCACCGCTTCGATCGCGGAGACCTGCAACCCCTGCTCTTGAAGAATGGCCACGACACGAACCGCGGAGTCCTCTTCCATCGTGCCGCTGACATCCCTGCCACGTTCATCCACTGCTCTGTAACGGTACTCTGGCATATATGAATCCCTCCGGCACCCCCGGTCCGGCCGTTGCCGCCCGCGTCAGGCGGCTTCTGGCATGAAATGAACATGCAGTGATAAAACGATCAAGGGCGGGTTTGCGGACTAACTGCGAGGCCGCCCCTCGGAGAGGGCCGAAACCTCCGGTTCCCCTTCATGGTCGGCCATGCGGAAGCCCGATTCGATCCGGTTCTTCTGGGCCACAAACGGCACTGAAAGCAGTGGCGCCTCTTCAATAGGAGCCGCCTCCACTTCTGTGACCTCCTGAAACCGTTCCGCAAGCTGACGAGCTTCGCGCACAAAAGGCGAAGTGACCCCCAAGACAAATAGAACCACGGCGGCCGCAGCCAGTTTGGTGGCAGCATTCCACCAGTTCTCCGCCCCCCAAACGCGCAAGGAACGCCCCGCCGCTTCCTGCTCTTCTATGCGGCGCCAAAGGTCCTCCAGGTTTCCGGACGAGCCGGGGTGACGGACTACTGCCTGGCACACCTCCTGAAGGCTCTGCAGCTCTTCCAGTTCCTCTTTGCACGCAAAACAGCGTGCCACGTGGACTTCCACACAGATGCGTTCCGTGAAACGCACGTCGTCGTCAATGTAGGCGACAAACTTCTCGCGCACTTGTTCGCAGTGCATAAGCCGGACTCTCCACTTAATGCGTTATAAACTGAATAATGCAAACGGGCTTCCACCCTCTATAGAACCAACAAACCTCTCAGAGACTCCCGGAGCTTCTTCACCGCCAGCAGCTTTCGGGAACGCACGGTGTTCACCGGGCACTGAAGCACTCCAGCGATGTCTTCCAACGAAAGCCGCTGAATGGTCCTCATGACAAACACCATCCGCTGCTCCTCGGGCAATCCCGCGATCGCTTCCAGGATGCGCTCCTCCAACTCGGACCGCGATGCCATTTCGTCGGGATGCGTGGAAACCGCGGCGGGCAAATCCGGCCCGTCCGCCTCGACCGACAGTGCGGACCCGAGCCGCCACTGCTTGCTCAGATGCCGGCACTTCTCCAGCCAGATATTCCTGGCGAAGGTAAACAAGTAAGCCGGGAACGACCCCGTGGCCGCGTATTTCCGGCGCAGATGCCATACGCGCGCAAATGTCTCGAGACACAAATCCTCCGCCAATAGCGCATCGCGGCTCATGCCGTAAAAGAAGTCCAGCAGCCTGCGCTGATACCTCCGGAAAAGCTCGGCAAAGGCACACTCGTCCCCCTCCCGAACTTTGAGCATGAGTTCAGTGTCCTGAAGCATTTCCACCGTGTTACGCGCTCCACGTGGCTCTTGCACCCAGTATATGCCAGTTTGTTCCCAAAACGATCATTCTGGGGAGAACCCGCACTGCGGCGGGGAAGCGGGCACTGAAGGATTGGAAAGGGGGTGAACGACAGAAGCTCTTGACCCCAATTGGATGGGTCCTGAGATCCCAGATCTCAAATCTGAGATCTCAGACTTCAGATTTCAGACGGAACGCGGGGATAGGGCACGCACCTCTATGCAATCAAGAGGTATCACCCGTAGGCAAAGCGGCTCCACGCAGCCTTGATCCTCAACAAACAGAGCGGACACTTTCTCCCCGCGGCAGGCGGGGAGCGGCAGACCGATCAATCCGATCGGTCCAATCCGACCTATCCTGCCTCTGTGGCAGCGATATCAATTCCCGGTAACCCGGGCCCCAGCCGCCTCACTCCAGCCAGGCAAGCGCCCCGGCGGGCACCGCCTCGTTGGCGCCGACGGCGGCCCTTCCCACGGTACCAAAACGCCGTTCCCTGCCGCGAAAATCGTTGAGCGCGCATTTCAAGTCTTCCGCGCCAAACTCCGGCCACATCACGTCCGTAAAATGGAGTTCAGCATATGCGGCCTCCCAGAGCAGGAAATCGCTCAGACGCTTCTCTCCGCCCGTCCGAATCAGGAGATCCACATCCGGGGCAATGTGTTCGCCATTCTGCGCCAGCAGCCGTGAAAAAGCGGCCCTGCTGCGGTCCCGGTCGCGCCGGAATCGTGCCGCAGCCGAAAGAATGGCGTCGCGCGAAGAGTAATTGAAGGCCACACGCAGCCACAGGGTTTTGCCGTGCGCGGTGCGTGCCTGCGCCTCGCGAACCGCCGCCTGAAGGGCAGGTGCGATTCCCTGCGTGCAGCCCAGTACCGTCACCCGCACGCCCTCTTCCACGCAGCGGTCCGTCTCGGAACGCAGGTACTCGGCCATCAGCTCCATGATGACGCCTACCTCGTGGCGGGGCCGCCGCCAGTTGTCCACGGAAAACGCGAACAGGGTCAAGACCCCGACACCCAGGTCCGGGGCGCATTCCACGATGCGGCGCACCGCCTTCACGCCCTCGCGGTGCCCAAGGCTGCGCGGGAGATTCCGTGCAGCGGCCCAGCGGCCATTTCCGTCCATAATGACGGCAACATGCAACGGGGAAGCGGCTGGGAAATTGGCGTCCATGACCATGTCCTCCAAACTGGAACGTTTAGCAAAAAGTACTCTTCGTAATAAAGCAGAATCACAAAAAAAAAGAGCGAGAAATTCCTCCTCACCAAAAACGAATCACACGCTACGTTCGGTCCTCCTCCCGGACGCGCCGGATCAGCGTCTCCATATGGCTGAGGTAGCGCTCCAACGCCCGCCGCCCTTCCTCCGTGAGCCGGTACTCGGTCTTGGGTACCCTGCCCTGAAAGAACTTCGAGCATTCGACGTAGCCCGCCTCTTCCAACTTACGGGCGTGCACGCTCAGGTTGCCGTCGGTGGTCTTCAGAATGCGCTTCAGCTCGTTGAAACTCAGGGACTCATTGACCGCCAGAGCGCTCACTACGGCCAGGCGCATCCGTTCATGAATGATGCGGTCCAGGCTCGTCGCCGTCACCTTCTCCGGTGCGACGCACGCATCGTTCTGTTTGCGGGCCACGTCCTGCCCCGTCTCGCGCGTCTCACGCGCCATGCTGTGTTTAGCCACCGTACCGCCTCGCGATGATGATTCCGAAGACTATGTGAACGGCTCCGAATCCTGCCGTCATCATGATGTCCAGCCAGGCCGGGGGCACGGCGAAGGCCAGGGCCCCCAGCAACATGAAACAGAAACCCATCATGGGCACGAGCCTCACACTGAATGCGCCGCCTGTCACAATGGCCGCGCCGTACAGGATGAGCCAGGTCCCCGGCATCAGGTCGAAATGACCCAATCTCAGAAACACCAGCGTGAGGACGAACCCGGCCGCTATCGGGGGAATCATCCCCAAGGTGAAGCGCCTGCCGGCTCCGGCGAAAAGCGATTCGTTGACTTGGCGCGCCTTCCATGCCATCGTGACAGCACCGATAGTCACCGCGACGCAGGCCGACGCGACCCACGCGGCGAGCCACCAAAGCGGACTCGGCGCGAACCGGGCCACCAAGGCGCCCAGGAAGGCGATGCCGCCCATCGCCACGGTGCCCCAGCCCGGCACGGCCGTGAACGACGTGGACCGTTCCATGGTCTCGCGGATAAACCGCAGGTTGTCCATGGCGTGAAGATGAAGCCCGATCGGCTCATCCCGGGGAGAAGGCGGCAATTTAGTCGCGTTCATGAGATGAGTATAGCGGGCGTGGCGTTATTTGTCAAGTACTTTGTTAAACAAAGCAAATTTTAGATTACATCTCCCGGGAGTGCTCTCACTATGACCGTCCTCATCACCAGCATGGCCGTCGCCCTGCTCCTATCCGCGGCATGCTCCCTGCTCGAAGCCGTGCTCCTGAGCTTGAATCCGCTTCACATCGCCGCTCTGGCAGAGCGCCATCCCGCCGCGGCCCGTGCCTGGCAACGGCATAAGGCGGAAATCCAGCGCCCCATCGCGGTCATCCTCATCATCAACACGTTGGCCCACACGGTCGGTGCCACGGTCGCGGGCGCCCAGTTTGAAAGCCTCTTCGGCCCGCAGTGGCTGGCGGTCTTTTCGCTGGTCTTCTCGTTTCTCATCCTGCAGTTCACCGAGATCCTGCCGAAGACCATTGGCGTGCGGTACAACGCAAGCCTCGCCCCGTACATCGCCGTTCCCCTGGCGACAACCGTGCGGCTGATGGCCCCCGTGCTCCTGGTGATCCGGTGGATGAACCGCCCGTTCGAAGCGCGCAAAGTCCAGGACCACCCGGAATCCGGCGCGCTGGAGGATATCGCCACCATGGCCGGCATGGCTCGGATCAGCAATCTCATCGGGCCGCACGAGGAGAACATCATCAAGAGTGCGGCCCATATCTCCGTCACCAGCGCCGAAGAGGTCATGCTCCCGGTCGAGCAGATTACCTTCCTCTCGACAAATCAAACGATGACCGACGCGGTGTTGACGGCACATTTCGATCCGCACACGCGCTTCCCGATTATCGAAGGCGACGACAAGAATGCGGTTCTCGGTTACGTCAACTTCAAGGAGATGATCTACCGGGCGCGCACGAATCCGGGAGACCCCAGCCTGCGCGGCATCATCCGGCCGGTCCACTACGTTTCTCCCGAGTCCCCCGCGGCGGACTTGTTGAAGGCCTTCGTCGAAGAGCACGTGCACATGGCAATTGTGCGTTCGACCGATGGCCGTACCCTGGGACTGGTAACGATGGAAGACCTCGTCGAGGAACTGGTCGGCGAACTCGAGGACGAGTTCGATCGCCTGCCCCGCATGCTCCATGCGCTCAGCGGCGGCACCTGGATGGTCGGTGGCGGCTTCCCCCTCGCGCAGTTGGCGGAAGCCCTCGCCGTCAGCCTGCCGGAAGCGCAAGGCAGCACCTCGGCGTGGCTCATTGCCCGCATGGGGAGACTGCCTGCCCTCAACGAGGTACACAAGGAGGGCGGCCTCGAATTCCTCATCCGCCGCACCCGCCGCGGCAAGATCTTCGAGGTCGCCGTGACTCCGTCCGGCAAGCCCAAGGTCGCCGAATCATTCTATTGACGGAGGTGGCATGGGCATCCTGCCCATGATTCTTCAATCCTGGCCCAAAAGCACAAAGGAGCGCAGAGTTCATGATGACAGCGCAAGGTCCGCACACGCGTTTTCAAACCCCACCACCAACAAAGGGCGCCCACGCAACAGGCCATCTGCTTCTTGCGCGCCCTGCACTCATCACGTTGCTGCTATTCCTCCCATTTATTCCACCAGTCCCATGCTTCCCATTCCTCGCATCCGCCTTCGCGGATGCCACCCCCGGTATGAGCCACGGCGCCGTTATGGGCGACCGCTACCGCGTCGTGGTCTCCAGCGACATCGGCGGCTCCGACCCCGACGACTACCAGTCCATGGTGCATTTCCTTATGTATGCGGATGTCTTCGATGTGGAAGGCCTGATTTCCTCCCCGCCCAAGCAGGGACGAGCAGAGCACATCCACGCCACCATCGACGCCTACGAAAAGGACTACTCCAACCTTCGCAAAGCCTCCGACAAGTATCCAACGCCTGAGCTTCTTCGCACTCTCGTCAAACAGGGCGCGATCGATCCCGCGCCCGCGGAAGGTTTTAGTCAGCCCACCGAAGGCTCCCGTTGGCTCGTGGAACGTGCACACGCCAACGACGAGCGGCCCTTGTACGTGCTCGTGTGGGGTTCGATCACGGATATCGCGCAAGCCGTCCACGACGACCCCGCCATCAAGAGCAAGCTGCGCGTCTATTCGATCGGCTCCTGGAACACGGCAAACGACCGCGCCTCCCGCAACTACTTGTTCAATAAGCACCCCGACCTCTGGTTGATCGAATCCGACTCTACGTTCCGCGGCATGTACGTCGGCGGAGACCAGTCCGGCGAGTGGAACAATAAGACTTTCCTCGATCAACACGTCCGCGGACACGGCGCGCTCGGCGACTTCCTCGTCGAGAAACTCGACGCGATTAAAATGGGCGATTCCCCCTCCGTGCTGTACCTCCTCAAGGGTGACCCGAACGACCCCACCGCTCCCCACTGGGGCGGCAGCTTCGTCAAGACAGACCACGGCCCCAACTACTGGACCGACAACCCCGACCCCCAACTCGCCGAAGGCAAATACCCCGGCGCAAAGACCGTGAATACCTGGCGCGTGGAGTTCCTGAGGGATTGGCAGGAACGCATGGACAGGGCCGCGGGAAAGTAGCAGCGCCACGGAGCTGCGGCCAAACGAGAAGAGTTATCCACCGATTTCACCGATTACACTGATTCAAGAAGAAGACGAACTCGGGGGAACGGGCGTTTCGCCCGTGGTTTGACAGTGGTTCGACGCAGAGGCGCAAAGCTCGTAGCAGATCGCATAGAAACCAGCGGACGGCACTCTGGTACTGCCTCGCTCTCCGAGCGAGGCAGCCAGGCGCAACGCTCAAGAGATTGCTTCGACGGCCACACAGGCCTGACCAGCCCACTGCCTTGCACGGACCAGCTTGATAGGGACACGTGGCCCTGGAGGGTTATCCACCGATTGCACCGATTCAAGAGATAGACTCTGAAGAGGTGGCACGGGCATCCCTGCCCACGGTCTTGAATTCA
>JADLCA010000687.1 GCA_020847495.1 Candidatus Hydrogenedentota bacterium
CCCACGAGGGTTAGGCCGTTCTCGTCGATGAACACGCCATCTTCCACACCTTCGCCGGTGAAGAAGTGGCTCCATCCCACTTCAAAGGACAAGTTCTCCGTGTAGTTGTAGACGGCCCACAGGCTGCTCTGCCAGCCGAGTTCGCGCGAGCCTTGCTCGGTCCAGAAAGCCAGCGCCGGGGCGAGTGGTACCTGCCAGTTCCCCAGTGTGAACGCTGCGGGGCGGTCGAATGGTTCCAATGCTTCCATGTATACAAGAGAGCCCCCGGCCTCGATGGCGGGTGTGGGGGTCAAGGTGAGGCCCGCGTATGCCTTCCAAAAGTTGGTCATGGCTGTGATATCGATCAACGCATCTTCTTTCCACGACGAGAACAGCCGGTTAAAGGATATGCTTGCCTCCGGTTGGTAGAACGGGTTAAGCCACTCCAGGAAGGAGAGGTCCCGTTCATCCTCGCCGCCGTAGTAGGCGGCGCCCAGGTAGGGGCGGATCTGCAACTCACCTTCAAAAGTGTAACCCACTTCTCCATGGCCTGCCCAAGCGTTCCACGTAGCCCCGTCATCCCCATAGATCTGGCCTACGGGTACAAACAGCGTTCCCACGGAATCGGCATCGCCCCATTGGTACGCGGCCTCCAATTCCCAATCTACCCGGTTCACTATTCCTGCGCCCCGTGCGCCCACCGTATGGAGCGCGGTTGCATCGTAGTTGTCGAGTTGAAACACATCCTCGAGCCACTCGATTGGTGCCGCGAAATTGGTGTCATTTAAGGATGCGCCGTCGTGCAAAAACATCCAGTACAGGTCGAAGGTGACCTCCTCGACGGGATGCTCCAATCGCCCCCGCATGGGGCCATGCCGCATGGCGTGATACAGCACATGCATCGGAAAGGCGGTTTCCGCTGGTTGCAGCGGGGCCTGGGTCGCGGCATCTCCGGACTCGTGGAATGTCAGATAGACGCCCATGAAATCCGTGTCGCCATCCTGTTCGCTGATGCCGCTCTCCGCAACTTTGGCCCACCAACCGGAAACCAGGATGTTTCCGAGTGTGTAGTCAAGCCGGACAGCATCAAAGGACAGCCCCACGAACGGGTCGGGTCCCGGGTCGGCGCCAACCAGCCAGCCCGAGCCGAACTCCAACTCTTGCCGGCCTATGCGCAGATGCAACGGAAGCCCCAGCACCTCTTCCACATCGATGAAGGCCTGATACAACTCCACGTCATCGCCCGAGAACGCCCGGCCGTCGACTCCGGTTCTGTAGTCGCTCCGGAAATCCTCACCCCACGTATCAATGGAGTCCAACTCGATGAATCCCTGCACGCGGTCCGTGAAATCCGCGTCCACATACAGGCGTGTCCGCTGCTCGAAGAAACTCAGTTCGTGGCCGCTCCCATCGGCACGGTAGTACGATAGCGTGCCGTTGGGGCCGATGGCGCGCCCAGGCAGGAAGAAGTCCGGTATCCGGATCTGGCCGTCGTTGGGCTCGAAGAACTCCGAGTACCATGCCCCGTAGATCTCGATCTTGCCTCAGACCTGAACGTTCTGCAGTTCGGCAAGCGCCGTCAGCGACCCCACAAGCGCTAGACCTGCAATCATAACCTTCCGCAGTGCTTCGGTCATTGGATTACCCCCGCATCGTGCAGCCAAGGTCTGATGCACCACACTGCGATGCATCGATGGGCCCTGAGCGTGCTGTTCCTTCCCGCTGCAGTCTATCCTGTCAGTTATTTGTTAGCAACCTGTGGGTCGAACACCGGCATGCGGCTCCACGGTTTCCAGGTGTTCGGGCAACGTGATGAAACGGATACGTACAGGTCATGCGCGGGTACTGCGGAGGGATTTGCTACGCCGTGCGAACGCGTGGTCTAATGCCGCGTGGATTCTGCCAAGGCAATCGCCAGCAGGATCCCCAATCAGCAAGAAAGGATGTGTGGCATGCCCAATCTGTCCAGACGATCATTCCTTCAGCAATCCGGAATACTGCTGGCAGGCGCCGGAGTCGCAGCCGCTGTGCGGAAGGCTGGGGCGCAGGCCCCCGCGTGGCAGCAGACTACCGACAAGAAGATCCGCATCGGCGTGGTCGGTGGGCGCTTCGGTTGTTCCTTTCATTGGCACCAGCATCCCAACTGTACCGTCGCGGCCGTGAGCGATCTCATCCCTGACCGGCGTGACCGGCTGATGAAGACCTACGCTTGCGACAAGTCCTACGAGTCCTTGGAAGTGTTGATTCAGGACCCGAATATCGACGCCGTGGCCTTGTTCACGGGCGCGCCCGATCACCCACGCCACACGGTTGCCTGCATGGAGGCGGGCAAGCACGTTATCTCGGCTTGCCCGGCGTGCATGACCCTGGAGGATGCGGCGAAGCTGTAGGAGGCGAAGGAGCGCACAGGCCTGCGCTACATGAGCGCTGAGACCAGCTACTATCGATGGGAAACCATCACGGCGCGCCGTATGTACCAGGATGGCCTTTTCGGCGATCTTGTCTACACGGAGGGCGAGTACTACCACCCCATGAACGACGCCGAACGCGAAGCCCTCTGGTTCTATGAGGGCCAGCGCACTTGGCGCTATGGCTTTGCGCCCATGTTGTATCCGACCCACTCCTCAGCGTTCCTGGTGGGAGTCTCGGGGGAGCGCCTCACGAGTGTTTCCTGCATTGGCTGGGGCGATGAGCATCCCGCATTGAAAGACAACGTCTATGGCAATACCTTCTGGAACGAGACCGGCATGTTCATGACGTCCTCCGGAAAACCCTTCCGCTGTAACGTCGGTTGGAATTTGCATGCCCACGGCGAGCGCGCCCAGTGGTTCGGCACAAAGGCTGCCCTCTACATGCCCGGTGGAGGCGGACAGCCGTTCGCGCTGCAGCTTCCGGGGAGTGGGGAGGAGGTCCTGCCCGACTACTGGCCCATGGTGCCTGAGGCGATGCGTGTGGACAGCGGGCACGGCAAGTCGCATCCCTTCATCACGAACGAGTTCATCATGGCCTTGGTCGAAGACCGGGAGCCCGCCATCAATCTCTATGAGGCGCTAGCCTTCTGCGTGCCCGGCATCGTCGCCCACGAATCGTCGAAGAAGGGTGGCGAACAGCTCAAGATCCCCAGCTTCGACCGCGCGGTGTGACGTCCTGTGACCTCGACCAGGCGATACGTGCTTCACCAGCTGCCGGACCACTGAGAAAGGAATGTTCATGACCGTCTTCGAGGGTCTCTTGTTCAGTATGGCCTTTTTCGCATCCCAAGCCCTCGGGCCCGAATGGCACGACGCCCGCGACGGGGATTGGCGTTATGAGGACCCCGCGCGGCAGACGATCCGGCAGGTTGTCTCCGATGTGCGTGCGGATGTGTTCACGCGATTTCCTGCCAACGCGGGGACGGTGTGGCGCACCTCAGTCGAGCCGGCTCCCGGTGCGTATCGCTCCGGCATCTGGATCGGTCTTTCCGATAACCCCCTGGAGTGGCTCTTGCTGGTCCTTGACGCCGAGGCGGGGCACGGGCGTGGCTTTGCCCTATTGAACGGCGCGGGCACCGTGCTGTGGGAGGACTCCTGGGCGCCTTGGGTCTATTACACGCCCTACGTGATGGAGTGCGTCGTCGAGACGGACCGCGTGCGGGTCCAACTGTTCGAGGGTGACGCCAAGACGCTCATTTCTCAGAGCGACTGGATCGCCGTCAAGTTCCCCCAGCGCGGGAGAGAACTCACGCTTGGCTTCCACACGGACCAGTCCGTGGCGCGGTTCCGCAACTGGGAACTCGCGGCCAGCCCGCTCTCGCCGCTCGTGGACAACGCCCCGAACAAACTGCGACTGCAGCAAGGCCCTGAATCTGAGTGGGTCGTCGTCGGTGGAGGCAACTGGGCTTGGACAACCCCGGAAAGAAAGGTGCTGCGGCAGGCCGCGGTGATCGAACGCACGACCGCAGTTTCCTTAACCATTTCGCAGGAAACCGAATCCACTTGGCAGACTCGCATTAAGGTCGACTCGAACGCCGGCGGCGCCGGAATGCTGTTCCTGACCGACGAAAAGGCCGAATCCGGCTTCATCGCGTGGCTGGGAGGCAACCCCGGCGCTGGCGGCCTGATGCTCTACACGTTGTCGCCGAACAAGGCGCTTTGGTCCAGCCCGCAGAACACTTGGCATTTCGACACCGAATACCTGCTTGAGGCGTCCTTGCGCGATGGCGCCGTGTCCGCGCGATTGCTGACGGCAGACGGGCAGACCGAACTGGCCGCGAGCCCCCCGTTTCCCTTGGTGGAGTTGAATGCCGCGCAAGGTCGCTTTCTGGGCTATCAGACGTGGAAGGGTACTGCGGAATTCCAGGTGATGCCATCAGGACCGATCGCAACAGCGGCTGCGGGTCCAACCGCACCCGCCGCGATGCCCGGTTGGCAGGTTCTCTCCGGCGAGTGGACGCACCAGGATGACGCAGTCACAGGAACGGCTGTTTCCGGTGGTCCCGCACGCATACTGAACACGGGGGTGCGTGGTGCGAAAGGGGTCTGGACCTGCCGGGTCACGCCGGAGAGCGCGGACTCGGCTTTCGCGCTTCTCTTTCAGGCGGGGTCTGACGCGAATGAGGGTTTCCAGCTTTCCGTAGGGACGGAAGTGGTGTTGACCCAATTGGGCGGCAGGGTTCTTTGGCGGCAGGATGATGTGAAGCGCGAGCCCGGCGAACTGGTCTTGGAAGGAATCGTTTCGACGGACAGGGTCCGCGTCCGGGTGGCAAACGCGGCCGGGCAGACCCTCGCGGAATCCACTGACTGCTACGTGTCCGACACCAACAACACACGTCAGGGCGCACTGGGATTTGAAGTCTCCAATGGGGCGGCCCGTTTCAGCATGGGTGCTTTTTCCCCGGCCGAGTGATCACCTGCCCGCGCGAGAAAAGGAAACGCCCCTCAGCCTTGGCCGAGAGGCGCCTGATTCATAGCTGAATCGTCGAAACAGAAGATGAGAGATTAGGTGGTCGGATTCTGCTTCTCGGCCTTCTTCTCTTCCTTCTCCTCCGGCGTCTTCAGGATCGTGTCGCACTTCGCGCCGTTCGTGGCGGCCATCTTCGGATCAACCTTCGTCAGAGCCTTGATGTGCTTCATAGATGTCACCTCCTTGGTCCTTGTGCTTGTTAAAAGCCTACGTTGACTCGTCCTACCAAACCCGCGCCACGAAGCCG
>JADLCA010000688.1 GCA_020847495.1 Candidatus Hydrogenedentota bacterium
ACGCACTTCCACGTCCAGCACCAGCCGCGTGTTTGCCACAAAATACGTGTGCAGCACGTGAGAAGGCCGACCCGGTTTCTTCGGATTGTATCCCAGCACCGCCCCTTCCTGGTGCCCGTACAACGGCTTGACCGTCGTATCCACATCCAGAATCCACGGACGCTCCAGCATCGTTTGCGTGCTGCGCCGCAGATGCCGCAACTGCCATTCCCGGCATTCCTGCGCGTCCGCCGTCACGAAGGCGCGCCGCGCCGAATCCACGCTCACCACCTTCGTCATCCCTAGCAATTCCGGATTCACCCCGTCGCACTGCACCGTGGCAATCCGCGCATACCGGGTATGTCCCCCCAAAACCGATAGCAAAAGCGTCCCCAACACATTCACCGGCTGCGGCGCGTTATTGCTCGTATACCGAAGCGGACAGTCCTCCACCCAAGGTGCGAACAAGTCCGCCGTCTTCAAGAAATCCGCAAAGAAAACCAACTGACCTTGTGGCGTCATCGCCCCGTCCGGGTCCCATTCCACCCGGATTCGGCCACCGTACGTCTCCGCAATACACGCACCACCCACGGCCTCAACTGGCTCCGATCCACAATCACCCAATGGGTGAACACTCAAGGAACGATTGTTGGTATCCATGTCGCCCAGCTTGAACAATTTACGCCCGCCCACGCGAACTCAAATGCTTTTTCTAGGATAATAGCCCGGCGGTAAATCGCTGGGGTATTATATTGCGCCCTTACGGGCTGAAATCATTCAAGACGGAGAATTGCGTGAAGATGCGCGTCTACCGGTCACTTGGCGCGGTTGTGCGGTCGATGGATTCGGTACTTTCAAGAACCACACCTTTGCCCGTTTCCACTTGTTCGTTTATTGAATCGGTGAAATCTGTGGATGACTCTCCTCGTTTGGTTGCGGCTATGCCGCGCTGTGCCTGTCCGTGGCGAAATCGTGCAACGCCTTCGGGTATCATAGCTTGATAGCGTCACCAAACCAGGGAGCCAAACAATGCTTGTCTGTGCAGTATTGCTTGCATTAGCGCAAATCAACGTCGAGGCGCCTGCCTACTCCAGGGCGTGGCAAGGCGCGCCTGCCAGTTTTGAAGTCGGACAGGATGTCCGCACCGCCGCGGTTTTCGACTCCGCCACAAGCGAACAAATCCCATGCAAGGTGCAGCAGCACCGGGATAAACGCTACGTGTTCTGGGTCCGCGCCGACGATGGCACGCAGCCGCATGCCTACAAAGTCGTGCCGAATCCCGAAGCGCCGCTCCCGCCGCCCGTCTTCGTGGGCGGGGGCGACATGATGGACTATGGCCGCGGCAGCATCGTCGCGGATATGGGCTACGGGCTGTGGGCACAGGTTGCGCCTATCGACTGGGACGAAGACGGCGACTGGGACGTTATCTACAGCACGCCCGACGCTCCGCAGAACGGCACGTATCTCTACATACAGACGCGTTCCGGGGTCTTTCAGCAGACGCAGCGCCTGGGCGATGGTCTGTGGTTCCCTGCGATTGCGGACATGAACGGAGACAATCGCGCCGACTTGATCGCGGGCAAGGTGTGGTACGACGACATCAAGGCAAACGGCCTTTCAAAACAAATGGAAAGCCCCGTGAAACAGCCCAAGGAAAAACTCCGCGGCTTTATGATCGTCCAGGTGGACTGGGACGGCGACGGCGTCCTCGATCTCGTCTCCGCGACGGAAGACTGGGAAGAGTACGGTTGGGATCGCGGTTTTGACGAAACCGGCAATTGGACCCGCGGGCCGCTCCATGGATTCCTCTTCATGCATCGCAACACCGGTACCAACCAGGCGCCTGTGTATGCGGATGCAATCCGCCTGGAAGCGGACGATACACCCATTGACGTATACGGCCGCCCTTGCCCCTGCATCGCGGATTTTGACGGTGACGGGGACCTCGACCTGATCTGCGGTGAGTTTCGCGACGAGTTCACGTACTTCGAGAACGTGGGTACCCGGTCAGTGCCGCGCTTCGCGGCCCCAAGACCCGTCATGACGTCAACGGGCGTTCTGCGCATCGACCTCTGCATGATGTCGCCCGTGGCGTGCGACTGGAACCTCGATGGCATGCCCGACCTCTTCATCGGCCCGGAAGACGGCCGCGTCAGCGTGTGCACGAACCGCGGCGTCTCGCGCGGTGCTCCGCATTTCAGCGATGAACGATTCCTCAAAGAACTGGACCCGCCAATCAAATCGGGAGCCCTCGTGACGCCATGGATGAACCCCGAGACCAGGGATATCTATTGCGGCAATACCGCCGGCTACGTCGAGTGGTTCCGCTTCGCGAAGGATGGCTACCGCGAAGGGCGCAATCTCGGCTCGAACAATATCCCCTTTCGCATCATGGCGGGTTACAACGGCAGCGTGCAGGGTCCCGCGGAAGAGAAATGGGGCTACACGGTGCCGGTACTCGGCGATATCACGGGAGATGGCAGGGACGACCTGGTCTTCAACTCCATCATCGGCCGCATTGAATACATGGACCTCGATGCGGCCCGCGGGTTTATCTCCGCGCCTCGGCCCGTCATCGTGACGTGGCCGGATGCCCCTCCTTGCCCCGCGTGGAATTGGTGGAAGCCGGGTCCTACGGACCTCGTCGTGCACTGGCGATCGCGCCCACAAATCCTCGACTGGGACAAGGACGGCGCGAACGATCTCATCATGCTGGACCACGAGGGCTACCTGGCCTTCTACCGCTCTGCGGGCGGCGGGAGTTTTGAGCCGGGCCAGCGGGTGTTCAAGGGCGAGGACGGCCAGCCTTTGCGCTTGAATGAGAAGGAAGGCGGCGGCAGCGGCCGCGCGAACATCCATCTCGTCGACTGGGACGCCGACGGCGACCTGGACCTCATCCGCAACACCGAAAACACAGGCTGGTTCGAGAACACGGGGGACGCGCGCTTCGTGTGGAAAGGCAACTTCCCAGGCCGCAAACTCGCGGGGCACAACACCGCCCCGCAAGCCATCGACTGGAACGGCGACGCGCAACTCGACCTCATCGTCGGCGCTGAAGATGGCCACATCTATTGCTACCACCGCGCCGCAGTCGAAGAGTCCGACAAAGTCGCGGCGAAGGCGCTGTGATTGCTGTGGGGAAACCCTTTCTGAAAAAAGGGTTTCCCCACACCCCTTCCCAAAGACTTTGATTCTCGCTTCGCGAGTTTGCCGCGCCTGCGATTGCCTCACGCGTCATGCGATGAACGACTTCAGCCGCCCCTCATCCAGCTCCAAACCCAGGCCGGGTCCTTCGGGGACTTTCATGCGGCCGTCTTTGTATTCGAGCGGAGTCTTGAAGAGGGTGTGGAGTTCGCTGTCCAGGGCATCCTCGGCGAGTTCCTGCGCCATGTCGTTGTTCACGAAGACGGATGTGAAGTGGAGATTCGCGGCTTGGCCGATCGTGGGTTGGGTCTGGTGCGGGCAGAGCAGCTTGTGGTGCGCGCTCGCCAAGGCGGCAATCTTCACGGCCTCGGAAATCCCCGCGCACTTGACGAGGTCGGGTTGGAGGATATCGGGGTTCGCCTCCTCGATCAGGTCGCGAAACTGCCAGCGGGTGTACTCATGCTCGCCAGCGGCCACGGGGATGTCCACGGCTTCGACCACTGCGGCGTATCCCGCGTAGTCGGTCTGGGCGACCGGCTCTTCGTAGTGAATCACGTTGAACTGTTCTATCTCCTTGCCGACCCGTATGGCGGTCTGCGCGGAGTAGCCATTGTTGACGTCGTACTTGAGTTCCACGCCATCCCCAATCGCTTTGCGCACGGCCGCCAAAGTCGCCAAGTCCTTGCGCACATCCGCATCGGGCACGACGGGGCCGTAGTCCATGCGGATTTTGACCGCGGTGAATCCCTTGCTCACGGCGCGGGCCGCGCGTTCTGCCATCTTCTCCGGTGTGGACCTCGCACCGCCGCCGATACTCGCGTAGACGCGCACCCAGTCGCGGCGCTTGCCCCCAAGCAGTTGGCACAGCGGCAGGCCCGTAACCTTGCCGAGGATGTCCCACAGCGCGATATCGATTCCCGCCAACGCCTCCGGCTGCAAGCCCATCACGCCCTGCTTGTAGGTGGAGTAGAAGACGCGGTCCCAACACCGATCGATGTCCAGCGGATTCATGCCGGTGATAAGTCCGCCGTATTGATTGGCGATCAGGTGGGCCGCCGCGGGCGCGTTCATCGGGCTGACCTCACCAATACCGGTAATGCCGGCATCGGTCCTCACGAGAACGAAGCACTTGCCCCCCTTGAGGAGGTACGGCTCCACTGCCGTGATGGCGAGCTTGTGCTCTTGCGCGTACGAAGCATGCGGAAACGCTGTTGCCAAAACCGCGGCTCCAGCCGCGCGCAGAAACTGACGCCTGTTGAACGAGGCCACGGACGCCCTCCTTGTGCAGGCCCGCCGGCTACAGCTCGGGCACGTCTATCCAGCGCCGCTCTTTCCAAGACTGCATCCCGAGTTCCGCGAGCTGCACGCCTTTGGCGGCTTCGCGGAGATTCCAGCGGAACGGCTCGTCAAGGACCAGATGGCGCAGGAATAACTCCCATTCCACTTTGAATGCGTTTTCGTACGCGATGTTCGCAGGCATCAGTTCCCAGCCCTCTTTGAAGTCGATTGGATTGTCGATATCCGGATTCCACACCGGCTTGGGCGTGGCCGCTTCCGGCTGAATCCAGCACTGACGCAAGCCCGCGACCGCGGACCCCTTCGTGCCATCCACCTGAAGCGTCAGCAGATCGTCGCGCCTGACCCGCACGCACCACGACGAGTTGAAATGACACACGATACCCCGGTCCGTGATGAAGGTGCCATAAGCCGAATCGTCGGTGTCGCAGTCGTACGCCTGGCCCGCCTCGTCCCAGCGGCGCTTGATGTGCGTCGCGCCAAGCGAGGAGACAGACTTCACATTGCCGAAGAGATTGTCGATGACGTAGCGCCAGTGGCAGAACATGTCGAGCATGATGCCGCCGCCATCCTGCTTGCGGTAGTTCCACGAAGGCCGCTGTGCGGGCTGGTGTTCTCCCGTGAAGACCCAGTAGCCGAACTCGCCCCGCACCGAGAGAATCTCGCCGAAGAATCCGGTATCGATCAGATACTTCAGTTTCAGCAGGCCGGGCAGCCACAACTTGTCCTGCACAACGCCGTGCTTGACCTTGGCCGCCTCTGCGCGCTTGTAGAGATCCATGCCTTCTTCGGAAGTCGACGCGACGGGCTTCTCGCAGTACACGTGCTTTCCTGAGGCGATAGCTTTCTTCACGTCTTCGTAGCGGCGCAATGTGCTTTGTGCGTCGAAGTATACGGTGTACGCGCTGTCCTTCAACGCGGCATCCAGATCGGTGGTATAGGGCAGGCCGCCGTGTGCCTCGGCAAGCTTCGCCAGCTTGGACGCATTGCGTCCCAGCAACAGCGGCTCGGGCACGATGGCTTCGCTGTCCGCAATGCGCACACCGCCCTGCTTGCGGATGGCCAATAAGGATCGCACGAGATGCTGATTGGTGCCCATGCGCCCCGTGACGCCGTTCATGATGATGCCGACCGTGTGAATCTTCATGTATCCCCCTCAATCCAGAGAAGACGTTTGAAAAGAGCTTTCCACGCTTACGCGACCACGAGCAAAAACAGCCACGAGGCCAACGCGAAGCCCGCGGCAAGCGCAGTTAGTATGTACAGCTTGAGTTCGCGGTCCACGTTGGTCGAGTCCATGTTGCGCTCCGTGCGTAAGAGCGCCCATGTGCCAAGCAGCAACAACGTTGCCGCGGACGCGAACCAGATAGGGCCTTGCGCCGGCATCGCCATCCAGATGAAGATGGGAATGAGAACGGGCAGGTAATACCAGAGCGGCAACTTGCGCAGTTCACCCGGGTCGCCCGCCGGCTGGATACGCAGTTCATATCTGACCTTCCGCTCGGAGTCAGCGGCGTCGGCTTCAGTCTCTTTCTCCATGATGGTCATCCTTCGTTCCACTAGGCGGTGCTTCGGCGGGCCGCGGTTTGCGGCTGATCGAAGAACGCCAGGTAGAGTCCGCCTTCAGCCAATCGCTTGAGATAGACTGCCAATTCCATGAGGTGATAGTCGCCCCACATCGAAGACTCGCCCTGAGGCACCTTCTTGCCGCGGGGTACGTAGTCCCACCCGTTGGGGCGATGGTAGACCGAATGCAGCAACAAGCCTTGATGCTTCGGATGCTCCGAAAGATAGGGAGGCGCCAGCAAGGTGCGCGACACATGCAGGCCCGCCTGATAGTACTTCCGGCCCGCGTCCATGAGCCCAAGCAGACGGCCCAAACGCAGCAGGCCTTGCGCGGCGATGGCCGCGGCCGAGCTGTCCACCGGCTCATGTGGATTATCCGGTTGCGAAGGCCGCTCCAAGAATCCGGGCATGCGGTCGAGTCCCGGAGCGCCCGTATCCCAATAGGGGATGCCATCCGTCGCCGTGTTCACGATGTAGAAATCAGCCGCCGCGGTGGCCGCCTTCAACATGAACGCACGCACCTTCGCGCGGCCGCCATGCTTCTTGAGGTCCGTATCGTGCAGTGCCGCCAAGCTCTCGAGTTCTTCCGCATAACCGAGAATGACCCACGCGAGCCCGCGCGTCCATGTCGAAAAGGGCGAGTAGCCCTGTTGCGTGCTTGGACACCGGTACGCGCCGTCCGTCGCATTGAAAATACTCTCATGCACCACGCGCCCGCGCACGTCATAGGAGTCCCGGGCTTCGCCGTAATACACATTGAAGCGCGCCGTATTCAACGCGTGTTCGATGGCACGGTCCAGCAGCGAAATCTTGCGGTCATTCTCCGCCATGAGGCAATGCCCGAGCTGGTGTGCCAGCACCAGCGCGCGGCAGGATCGAATGGTATCGCTGAACAAGGAATGCGGCCCGTTAAACGAATGGATAAACCCCGTGCCGTCGGAGATGGCTGTCCAGCGCGAAGCCTGCACGGCGCCGGACGCTTTCAACGCCATCGCGTAGAAGTCCATGCGCTCCGGAGATTCGCCGGTGCGGCCCTCGCGTCCTAGGCGCCGCAGATTCCCGTAGGTGGACACGTTGTTGAACCCGTGGTCGTGCACGCCAATATGGGTCACGTGCGCGGCCATGTGATGGATGGTGTTATTGCG